>JAYTMI010000298.1:0-9869 GCA_043728625.1 Saprospiraceae bacterium
TCGAGCAATTTCAGTGTAAAAGGCATTGACATCGTTTGCGCGGATTCGTGCCAATTCGTAGCCGCCTACTTGGGCTTCTTCGTCCAAGTATTCTTTTACTTTTTGTATGACGCTGGTAGGATTCAACGATGCGCCTGCATTATTGAAGTGAATGAGGTTTTGACACGCAGGTGTGTCTTGGCGGATTTGGTGGATATTGAGCATAAAGGATAGGTATGAACACAACCTCCCGAAGGTTTCAAACCTTCGGGAGGTTATTGTGTAATATTAAACAAACGTAGCGAGCGACTTTTCAATAATTGCCAAACACTCTTGTATTTGACTTTCAGTAATCACCAAAGGTGGCGCAAGGCGTATTTTATTGCCATGAGTTGGCTTTGCCAACAAACCATTGTCTCTGAAACTTAGGCAAATATTCCACGCAAGGTCTGAACTTTCGCTTGTATCCACAACGATTGCATTTAACAAACCTCTGCCTCTTACTAAGGTGATGAGTTTATTGCGTGTGGCAATTTCATTCAGTCCTTGACGGAACAATTTACCCATTTTATCCGCATTCTCTGCCAAATTTTCATCTAAAACGACTTGTAAAGCGGCTTTAGCCACTGCACAAGCAAGCGGATTGCCGCCATAAGTCGAGCCGTGTTCGCCCGGTTTGATGGTCAACATAATCTCATCGTTTGCCAAGACTGCTGAAACAGGGAACACACCGCCTGACATGGCTTTGCCGAGTATCAAAATATCGGGTTTTACTGAGGGGGTGTTTTCGTCGCCTTCTGTTGCCAACATACGACCTGTGCGGGCGATGCCTGTTTGTATTTCATCGGCAACAAAAAGCACATTGTACTCTTTGCACAGTTGTTCAACGCCTGGGAGGTAGTTATTATCTGGTACAAGTACACCCGCTTCGCCTTGTATCGGTTCGACGATAAAGCCTGCAATGTTTTTGTCGGTCGCCAACAAACGTTCCAAAGCCGCTAAATTGTTGTATTCCACAACTTCCAAACCATCCATAAATGGACCAAAACCTGTGCGGCTCGAAGGGTCAGTCGAAGCAGAGACAACGGAAAGCGTTCTGCCGTGGAAATTGCCTGTGGCAAAGACGATTTTTGCTTGATTGGCGGGGATTCCTTTGACTTGATAACCCCATTTGCGGACTAATTTCATGGCAGTCTCGACGGCTTCAACGCCTGAATTCATCAATAAAACCTTGTCGAAACCAAAGAGCTTAGTCATGTATTCTTCAAATTCGCCGAGCAAATTGCTGTGGAACGCTCGCGAAGTCAATGTCAATGTCTCCGCTTGTTTCTTCAAAGCATCTATAATACGTGGATGGCAATGTCCTTGATTGACAGCAGAATAGGCAGACAAGAAATCGAAATATCGCTTACCTTCTACATCCCACAGAAACACGCCTTCACCACGTTCCAAGACGACAGGCAAGGGATGGTAGTTGTGTGCGCCATATTGATGCTCTTTGTCAATAGCTGTTTGTGTTTTACTGGGGGGTGTGCCGACTGCTGTGACCTGTTCCATGCTTATAAAGTTAAATGATTGAAAGAATAAAACGAAATTATTAAGCACAAAAGTAAAGGAATACTTTGGTGAAACCAAGTATTTAGTTTAAATTTGACTTTTATTTTTATTTATTTAAGTCAAATTTTATTTTTAAGATGTTTTATTAAGTCATTTTTTTAAAAAAACGTAAAGCATTGTGGAACGTTATTGTTCAAATAATTACTGAACGAGCGCAAGGGTCGCCCCTACGTGTGTACCGAATCTTGTAGGGGCGACCCTTGCGGTTGCCCTCGTTCAATGAAATGATTTTAGATAAAAAAAATTGGAGGACGCAAATTGCGTCCTCCAATTGTGATAAAATAAGTCTGGATACTGAGGGGGCGTTTTGAAACATCTCCTCAATAACATTCAAATTATTTCTTTTTCCCTTTTTTCTTAATCCGCAACGCTTGCCATTCGTTCAGTTCAATCAAATAACCGTCGGGGTCAGCAAAATAAATCTGTTTGACACCACCGAAACGGACTTGAAGATGGTAAGGGATATTGTTTTTTTTCATAAAAACCAAGGTCGAATCAATGGATTTGACAAAAAGAGAAAAATGTCCACCGTTGCGGTCATTGACAACAGGCTCGGTGCGCCCTGCTAATAGGTGTATCATTTGTGTATTGCCTAATTGAAACCACGCCCGAACAGCTTTTAAAGAATCGGGGATTTCAACAGGTGGCAAGCCCAAGGTTTCACCATAAAACTTAGCACTTGTAGGAATGTCCTTGACATGCAGTGCGATGTGGTTGAATTGAACTACTTCGATATGGTCTGTTTGAGCCAATAAAGAAAGTGGTAGAAACGAGGCGATGAATAGAAGAAAACGCATGATTTTTATATTTTTTAAATGAAAAGAGCCGTAAAGTAAGATGATTTTAGGGAAATTTACCCCCCTCAGTATTTTATCATTAAAACACATTAAAAATGCAGAATTTAGACGAATACGATATTCAAATATTAAAACAATTAGAGACCGACGGACGCATGGCATTCTCTGCGATTGCTGTTGAAATGGGTATTTCTAACACCATGGTGCATCAACGTGTCAACAGAATGATGGAACAAGGTATATTAGAAGGCATAAAACCTGTGCTGAACGAAAAGAAAATTGGCTACGATTGGGGCGCATTCACAGGCATCACTTTGGAGAAAGACCAAGACTCGGAACGCATCATCGAAGCCCTCAAAAACATTCCAGAAGTCATGGAATGTTACTACATCACAGGCACTTACACGCTTTATCTGCGTATTATTGCCAAAAACCATGAACACATGCGGCAGGTTTTGTACGATAAGATTGACAATATTCCGGGTATCGCTAAAACGGATTCTATTATTGAGTTGGGGTGTGCGTTTAAGCGGAATATTGGACTGTAACAGACCTTACTTTCTTATTTCTACCGAAAATATCTAACTTTCTATATGTTTTCAAAAATTAGCTTTAATTTTGGGCGTTTTTCAAACGTTTGATTCAAAAGGGGATAGTTTTCTTAAAAAAACGACCCCCTCAGTATAAAAGGTTAGCAAACATCATTTTGATATAAATAGCTTATCTGAAATACATAAACTTTTGATTATCAAACTTTTTTAACCAATTATCTCGTACTTTAAAAAATATACAATTATGGCTTTTGATATTAAAATGGTCAAGGCGTTCTATAAAGATTACGCCACTCGTGTCGAAGCAGCGCGGACTATGTTAGGTCGCCCCATGACTTTATCTGAAAAAATCCTTTATGCACATTTGCATGAAGACTCTGGCAAAAAGGATTTTAAACGGGGTGCAGACTACGTTTTCTTCTCACCCGACCGCGTGGCAATGCAAGATGCAACGGCACAAATGGCTTTGATGCAATTCACAACTTGCGGACGCAAAAAAGTGGCTGTGCCTTCAACGGTACATTGCGACCACTTAATTCAGGCAAAAGTGGGCGCATCTGCTGACTTGGTGAGGGCAGAAGCGGAAAACTCTGAAGTTTATAAATTCCTTAGCGATGTATCCAATAAATATGGTATCGGTTTTTGGAAGCCAGGCGCAGGTATCATTCACCAAATTGTTTTGGAAAACTATGCTTTCCCAGGCGGTATGATGATTGGTACGGACTCTCACACCGTTAACGCAGGCGGTTTGGGTATGGTCGCTGTCGGTGTCGGTGGTGCCGACGCTGTGGACGTTATGGTTGGTTTGCCTTGGGAACTGAAAATGCCAAAATTGATTGGCGTTAAGTTGACAGGCAAAATGAAAGGCTGGACTTCTGCCAAAGACGTTATTTTGAAAGTCGCTGGTATTTTGACCGTAAAAGGTGGTACAGGTGCGATTGTCGAATACTTCGGTTCAGGCGCAGCTTCTTTAAGCTGTACTGGTAAAGGGACTATCTGTAATATGGGTGCTGAAATTGGTGCAACAACCTCAACTTTTGGCTACGACAAATCTATGGAACGTTACCTCAAAGCAACGGGTCGCGCAGATGTCGCTCGTTTGGCAAATAAAGTCAAAGACGAATTGACAGGTGATGCGGATTGCTACGAAAATCCAGAAAAATACTTCGACCAAGTGATTGAAATCAACTTGTCGAAACTCGAGCCGCATGTGAATGGTCCTTTCACGCCCGATTTGGCTTGGCCTATCTCACAATTGGCAAAAGCGGTTAGGAAAAACGGCTATCCTGAAAAATTGTCTGTTGGTTTGATTGGTTCTTGTACCAATTCAAGTTATGAAGACCTTGACCGTGCCGCTTCGTTGGCACGTCAAGCAGTTGAGAAAGGTTTGATTGCAGGTTCTGAATTTACGATTACACCAGGTTCTGAACTCATTCGTTTCACCGTTCAACGCGACGGTATTTTGACCGATTTTGAAAAAATGGGTGGCGTTGTATTGGCAAATGCTTGCGGACCTTGTATCGGTCAATGGGCGCGTCATGGTGCTGAGAAACAAGAGAAAAACTCGATTATAACGTCTTTTAATCGCAATTTCTCTAAACGGGCAGACGGTAATCCGAATACACACTCATTCGTGGCGTCGCCTGAAATCGTTACGGCTATGGCAATCGGTGGCAGCATGTTGTTCAATCCGTTGAAAGATACATTGACCAATAATAAAGGAGAGCAAGTAAAACTCGACCCGCCAAAAGGTGTTGAATTGCCGCCAAAAGGTTTCGCAGTTGAAGATGCAGGCTATCAAGAACCTGCAAAATCAGGTGGTTCAAAAATTAAAATTGTTGTTGACAAAAAGTCAAAACGTTTGCAATTATTGAAGCCTTTTGTCGCCACTACTGAGGGGGATGTCACAGGTATGCGTTTGCTCATCAAAGCGAAAGGCAAATGTACGACTGACCATATTTCTATGGCAGGTCCTTGGTTGGAGTTCCGTGGTCACTTAGAAAACATCTCAAACAACTGCTTGATTGGTGCGGTCAACTATTTCAATGGCGAAACGAACAAGGTTTTGAATTTGAACAAAGGTACTTATCAAGCTGTACCTGATTCAGCACGTACTTATCAAAAAGTAGGTGTAGGCACCATCGTTTTTGGTGAAGAAAACTACGGTGAAGGTTCAAGCCGCGAACATGCGGCGATGGAACCTCGGTTCTTAGGTGTTCGTGCGATTGTTGTAAAATCATTCGCTCGTATCCACGAAACGAACTTGAAAAAACAAGGGATGCTCGGTTTGACATTTGCGGATGTGGCTGATTATGATAAAATTCGTCAAGACGATACGATTGATATCAAAGGTTTAGATACTTTCACAGAAGGTAAAAATTTGGTTATCGCTTTGCATCACGCAGACGGTACTTCTGAATCGTTTGAAGTAAAACACACCTACAATGCACAGCAAATCGAATGGTTCCGTGCAGGTTCTGCGTTGAACCACATTCGTGCGACGTTGAAGTAACGCCAAATGGTATTTGGTAAATAAAAAAAGCCGTTCCAAGTAGTTGGGGCGGCTTTTTAGTTTCTTGAAAATGCTGTGAACGCCCTCAATGCAATCGACGGAAAATGATAGGTGTCTGTGTTACAAATCCCGAAGAGATTAAACTTAAATTAGAAGTTCAATCCCTTCGGGATTTGTTTTGATTGGATAGAAGGACATTCTGTTCTTTATACCGATAACGTTTCCGTTCTTTTTTCTCAAAAAAACGCTTATTTCTTATACAGAACAGGCATTTTATGTATTTTTACGCCGCTAAAATTCGCATCCTTTTATTTATATCAAACATTTTTCAGTGAAACCTACCAACATTAAGAATCCAGAATACTTTCACAAGGTCGTTGACTGTCAACACGCCTGTCCTGCGCATACGCCCGTGCCTGAATATATTCGGCTCATTGCGGCGGAACGTTACACGGAGGCATATATGGTCAACTGGGAATCCAATGTATTCCCCGGTGTTCTGGGTCGCACCTGTGACCGTCCTTGTGAACCCGCTTGTCGGCGCGGACGGCTCGAACAAGAGCCTGTGGCGATTTGCCGACTCAAACGCGTGGCGGCGGACAACAAAGGCGAAGTGAAATCGCTGATGCCACAAGGTCCTTTTGCGCCAAATGGTAAGAAAATCGCCTTGATTGGTGGTGGTCCAGCGTCTTTGACAGTGGCGCGTGACTTAGCACCGCTCGGTTATGAGATTCATCTTTTTGATGAACAAGACCTCGGCGGCGGTATGATGCGCTCGCAAATTCCTTCGTTCCGTTTACCTGAAACGGTCTTGAATGAAGAGGTGAATTATATCCTCGATATGGGTATTCACACCCAATTCAAAACCTTTGTATCGAGTATGCGTGATGTTATAGCAAAGGATTATGACGCTATTTTCGTTGGAACAGGTGCGCCACGCGGTAAAGATTTGTCGAAACTGCCTGGACGTTGGGAAGCGGCTAAGAACATCCACATCGGTATCGAGTGGTTGGCTTCGGTGGCTTTTGAACACACGTCTAAGATTGGTAAAAACGTCATTGTACTTGGTGGTGGCAATACGGCGATGGACTGTTGCCGTACTTCGCGCCGTCTCGGTGGCGACAATGTAAAGGTCGTTGTCCGTAGTCCACGCAAGGAAATGAAAGCCTCGCCTTGGGAGATTGAAGATGCAGTGATGGAAGATATTCCAATTTTGGAAAACCATGTCCCTAAATCTTTCGTCGTAGAAGACGGAATACTGAGGGGTATGCTATTTGAAAAAGTCGAAGCTGTTTATGATGAAAAAGGCAGACGGTCACTCGTTTCGACAGGTGAAGCCGATGTATTCATCGAAGCTGACGACGTTTTGGTGGCTATTGGTCAAGAGAACAGTTTCCCGTGGGTTGAACGCGACTTAGGTTTGGAGTTTGATGAATGGGAAACACCCAAATTAGACCCTGTGACGTTCCAATCCACGATTCCAAACATTTTCTTTGGTGGTGACTCGGCTTTTGGTCCTAAAAACGTCATTACTGCCGTTGCACACGGACATCAAGCAGCGATTTCGATTGATTTGTTCTTAAAAGGGGAGTCTTTGACTGACCGCCCTGCGCCTTATACGAATCTCATTAATCAAAAAATGGGTATTCACGAATGGAGTTATGACAACGACGTGGCGATGGATATTCGCTACAAAGTCCCTCATGCAGAAAAGGCTTTGACACTCAAAGACCGCAAAAAGGAAGTGGAATTGGGCTTTAGCCAAGTACTTGGCTTCAAAGAGGCAGAACGGTGTCTGAATTGTGATATTCAAACGGTCTTTTCTGAAATGCGGTGTATCGAGTGCGATGCGTGTATGGATGTTTGTCCAACGTCTTGTATCACATTCACGATGAACGAGGAAGAAGAAGTGGATTTGCGGAAACATTTGCTGGCACCCGCTTTGAATTTGACTCAAGACTTGTATGTGTCCGATACTTTAAAAACAGGACGCATCATGGTCAAAGACGAAGACTTGTGTTTGCATTGCGGCTTATGTGCCGAGCGTTGCCCAACATCAGCATGGGATATGATGAAATATATTTATCAAGTAACAAAAGCAGGAAATCAATGTCGAAAAATAGGATAGTTAATGATTTTGTTGTGCGCTTCGCCAATGTGAACGGAACAGGTTCAGCGAGCGCCAACACGATGTTCGCAAAGTCCATTTTTAGAATGGGCGTTCCCATGACCGCAAAGAATATTTTCCCATCGAATATTCAAGGTTTGCCTACATGGTACGAGGTGCGTGTGAGCGAAAAAGGGTATCTCGGTCGCCGCGAAGGAGTGGACATCATGGTGTGTCTGAACCCACAAAGTTTAGCCAAAGACGTTGATTCAGTCAAGTCAGGCGGCTATTTTGTGTATGACAGCACCAAATTTTTACGTAAAGAATATTATCGTGAAGACATCACCTATATCGGTATTCCGATGATGGAAATATGCTTGCGCGAATACACCGACCCCCGTTTGCGTCAGTTGTTCAAGAACATTATTTATGTGGGCGCAATGGCTGCTTTGTTGGATATTGACTTAGAAGTCATCAGAGGCGTTATTTCTAATGAGTTCAAAAAGAAGCCAAAACTCATCGAACCGAATATGAACGCCATTCAATTGGGTGTCAACTTCATTCGTGAAAACTACCCCAATCCCATCGGTTTCAAGGTAGAAACCCGTGATTTGGTAGGCGATTCAATTGTTATTGATGGCAACACCGCTGCTGGTATCGGCTGTTTATATGCTGGCGCAACAGTGGCGGCATGGTATCCGATTACGCCTTCAACGTCTTTGGTCAATGGTTTTGAGAAATACGCCAAACGTCTGCGTGTTGACCCTGAAACAGGCAAAATGAACGTCGCCATCGTTCAAGCAGAAGATGAGTTAGCGGCTATCGGTATGGTTATCGGTGCAGCTTGGAATGGTGCAAGGTCGTTTACAGCGACGAGTGGACCAGGCCTTTCTTTGATGAGCGAGTTCCTCGGTTTGGCTTATTTTGCCGAAGTACCGACGGTTTTGTTTGATGTTCAAAGAACGGGACCTTCAACAGGTATGCCGACACGGACGCAACAATCGGACATCACATCCGCGGCTTATGCGTCGCATGGTGACACAAAACAAGTTTTGTTGTTCCCAAGTACACCAAAAGAGTGTTTTGACATGGCAGCTCAAGCCTTTGATTTGGCGGAGCAAATTCAAGCACCTGTCATCGTTATGCTTGACCTTGATTTAGGTATGAATGACCATTTGAGTGAACCTTTACATTGGGATGAGAACAGAGCATATAAACGTGGCAAAGTATTGTCTGCCAATGAATTAGAAAACATGGAGGCTTTCGGGCGTTACCTCGATTCTGATGGTGACGGTATTACGTACAGAACGATTCCTGGCACGCATCCGACAAAAGGCTCATTCTTTACACGTGGTTCTTCGCGTGATGAATATGCTCGTTACACTGAAGACAGCGGGGTTTATGTCCGCAACATGAATCGTTTGGCTAAAAAATGGGATACGTGTAAGACCTTAGTGCCTGCGCCTGTGGTCTATCAAAAAGAAAACACAAGCGATTATGGTCTTATTTTCTTTGGCACAACGCTCTATTCTGCCCTCGAAGTCATTGATTTACTGAGGGGGGATGGTATGCCGATTGACGCGATGTGTGTCAAGGCGTTTCCATTCCCAGAAGATGTGTTAGCGTTCATCGAGTCGCACGACAAGGTTTTTGTGGTTGAACAAAACCGTGATGCCCAATTCCGTTCTTTGCTCGTCAATGAATTGGAAGTGCATCCTAAAAAGCTGATTAAAGTGCTCAATTTCGATGGTATGCCCATTACGGCGGATGCTATTTTGAATAAAGTTGTGCCTGAGATAGGGCTTGTAAAACAAAATTAATTCATTGGTTATTGGTTATTGGTTACTCGTTATTGGTTATTCGTTACTCATTAACCGTAAACGAATAACCAATAACGAGTAACCAATAACCAATAACGAATAACCAATAACGAAAATGTCATTTCAACGACCACAGTTCAGTCACCCAGGATTGCCTAAAAATACTGAGGGGTACTCGAAGAAAGATTATGAAGGCGTTATCTCGACTCTGTGCGCGGGATGCGGACACGACTCCATCAGTGGGGCGATTGTCCAAGCCTGTTATGAATTGTCCATTCAACCGCATCGGATAGCGAAATTGTCGGGCATCGGCTGTTCATCAAAAACACCTGCCTACTTTTTGAGTAACTCGCATGGTTTCAACTCTGTTCACGGACGTATGCCATCGGTTGCCACAGGTGCGAACTTAGCCAATAAATCATTGACCTATTTAGGCGTTTCGGGCGATGGCGACACCGCTTCAATCGGTATGGGTCAATTTGTTCA
>JAYTMI010000299.1:0-1711 GCA_043728625.1 Saprospiraceae bacterium
ATGCTGTCCAAACTGAGGGGGGCGGTGTGATAATGGTAATCATCAGCCCGTCCACAATGCCCACCAAATTGGTCTAATTCGCCGATGAGATAGGAGTCCTCGCCGCGATTGTTCAAAGCATTAAAAATAGGAATACCATTGGCTGCCAAAGCCACTGCACCTTTAAAAAAATTCGTCGCTGTTGGCACAGGCGTTGCCGCAACGATTGGATTGAGGGGAATAGACCACGCATTTGTGCCGACATAACATTGCTGAATCGGCACTTGCTGTTGCCAAGCGGTGATACCGTTCATCATACGGTGGCTTGGCAAACCTAAATCTTCGACATAGAAGTAAGTGGCATCCCAGCGGGTTTTAACCTTAGGTTTGAAGGGCGCAAAAGCTGAATCAATAAACAATGGGTCTGTACCTAAGACAGGTTTTGGCATAAAACTAAGGAACAAGTTCGCCATTACAATCAAAACAAAGGCATACCCATATTTGAATGTGAACTTAGTTTTATAAAAACGAACAATCAAAAAAGTCAGAAATAAAGTTGAGAACCAAACGAGTAACCAAAAGTTGTTTTTCAACAAGTTTTTCGTCCAAGAAGCCTTTTGTACTGAGGGGGTATTGAGTTGCTCGATTTGTTTGTGTTTTTGAATAACAAACAATTGGTCTTCTAATTTTAAAAACGCTAAAGGATATTTTAAAATCTCTCCATCTGCGTCTTCTAAAAAAACGGTTTTGTCTTTTAGCATCATTAAAGAGGCTTTGACGGTCTTATTTTCAGAAGAAATAGACCAGTCTTTTAGGTTTGCTGACGATTCATGACCGCTGTGTGCAAAGAGGCATGAGGCAACGAGGCAGAAAAATAGCGTTAGAGGTAGTTTCATAACTTATTGTTCATTAATGATTTATGAAAAATGAGAATTCAAAAGAGAATACTGAGGGGGCTATTTCTCAACCACAATCTTCTCCGTAAAACCGTATAATGAGGTCTTTCATTTTTTTTCATTTTGATAAAAAACTGACGCAGACGTTAGGGGAATTTTTAAAGTTTCTCTAACGTGAATTGTCTACGATCAGGAAAAAGGTGATTGAGTAAGTTTGTTCTTAGCCCCTGCAATATTGACAATTTTTACATGAAAAAAGAATTCAATAGTTGGACAAATGCAAGACAGTAAGCTTGATGTTCTGTTTTTTTACTGAGGGGGGGATTATTGCATCAAAATCAGCTTGATTTTTGGTTGAAAAGTTAGGTTTAGGGTGTAATATTGGAGTAAATTTGATAATAAAATAGTCGGCAAAGTACAAAACCTTGCCGACTATCTTATGCCCCAATTTAGCTGTTTTTCCCCTACTTAGACCCTTAGCGCACCCCGAAATCCTCTTCCCGCATAGTAAGATTCTGCACCATTATGATATACGAATACAGTGTCAAAGCGACGGTCACAAAAAAGCGCACCACCGAGTTTTCTGATTTTTGAAGGCGTTCTCACCCAACTAGACGTTTTTAAATCGAATTCCCCCAATTCTTGCAAGGCGCGATATTGTTCTTCCGACAAAATTTCAATGCCCATAGCAGTCGCCATATCCACAGCGTTGTCTTTTGGTTTATGCTCTTTCCTTGCCTCCCATGCTTCGAGGTCGTAACAAAGACTTCTGCGGTTTTTAGGGCTTTCTGCCGCACAATCATAAAAAATATATTCGCCCGTCTGCGTATCAAAGC
>JAYTMI010000300.1:0-1787 GCA_043728625.1 Saprospiraceae bacterium
ACGGCAGTCGGTTCAGGGTCTTTGCCGCAAGATGCAGCAAGGACGGTTGAGGCAATGATGATTGCCCAAAACAAGATGTTTTTCATAAAAAAATTAAGAAATTGGTGAATAAAATAAGTTTTTTCCCGAACTTATTGACCCACAGGAAAGCGGAAGGAATGGTGAATGACGAATGGTGAGTGGTGAATGATTCACATCACCCCACATTCGCCATTCGCCACTCACCATTCACCATTCCAACCCGTTTTCCCGCAGGTTTTGAATTCGTGAGATTCGGGCAGGTCTTCTGACTTATCGGCTTTTTATCGTCTTCCCATTTCGACCCCTCAGTAAAAAGAGGTTTAAACAGTGACTTCGTTGATAAAAAGTGTTTGATGAACATCAAAAAATGTCCAAAACCGACTTACAGCTGCGGGAACAGTCTTGGATTTTCACCAAATTCCCTTTTAATGTCGCGCTTTGGGGCGTGACAACCAAAATCGGCGGCGAAGGTATAAAGATTTGGATTGTCTTTATCTTTTTTTCTTGTTTGAACTTTTTTAGAAAGGGACATTTTAGAAAGGTTGTCTTGCTCAAAGTGTTATATTCGCCTTATAAAGGTGTTTAAAACAGCCAATTTCAACTGTTTTGCTTGTATTTCCTTAAAAACAAAAGCCCAAAAGGTTTAAATGAACAATTATGATATTTTTTGATGCAAAACAAATCGAAGAATGCCTACCCATGGACGACTGTATAAACGTCATGCGCACCGTTTTTTCGCTGAATTTAGAACAAGAGACACTTAATCCCCTTCGCAACATCATTCCATTGCCCAATGGTGCGGGTTTGATGGGTTTGATGCCCGCTTACATCAAGCCCTACAAGGTTATGGGCGTTAAAGTATTGAGCGTTTTTTTTTACTGTATGGATACTGTATGGACTTTGTTACACAGTTAGAAAATCAAAGCTAGGAATATATAATTTCAGCTAAGTTTAATAACCCTTACATAATCGCATAATTCATGAATTAACATTGCACTAGCAAAAAAAAACACCTATTTTTGTTAAAAATTAAGAACCTAAATACACTATCCATAAGATAATGCGTGGTGTCAATTTATTTCATAATACAACCCACGAATACTGAGAACTTAAGCCCTATTGGGGTAAAAAAAACAAATATGAAAACGATCATCTCCCCGATTCGTCCATCCGACCGTGGCGAAGCTGTTGCAAATTTGCAACAAGCCCTTTCTGCATTAAATTTCTCTATTTCAAACGACGAGCGCAGTGCTGCCTTTTTTGGTGACACAACGACTGCTGCCATACGTCGTTTCCAAGAGTCTTTGCACTTACCCATTACAGGTTTTGTTGATGAAGCAACGGCTAAAAACCTCAATGATAATTTAAGGAATCGGCAGCTTTTGGACAAGGCTTTTCGCGTCAGCGGTCATGTTTATGATACTTTTGGGCAGCCGATGGTGCAAGTGACCGTCGTGGCTTTCGATGTGGACTTGCGCGGTGTGCCTTTGATAAATACAGTGACACGTATTCGTGAAACTATGCAAACCAATGGCTTTCAATGGATTGGCTCGACGACAAGCAATACTGAGGGGTATTATCAAATTGAGTTTGATACCGAAAATTTTATCAATGGTGATAAATCACACGCAGATATTATCTGCTTTTTGGCACAAGAGGATAAAATTGTGGAACGCTCTCGGATGACCACAAAACGAGATTATAACGAAAATAAAATCCAAAATCTCGATATTCGATTGGCAGCTGAAGCGACGATTAAAGGCATT
>JAYTMI010000301.1:0-6247 GCA_043728625.1 Saprospiraceae bacterium
AAAACGTTGCGAAGGTTCGAACCTTCGCAACGTTGCTATTTGTTGAAAATCAATCATTTACCCCCCTCAGTATTTTCCTGTTTATTTGAGTTGAGCTACCAATGTGTTCTACATGACTATGTGTTAAAACAAAAATACTCATTAATTGTACCCTGGATTTTGCGTCAATACGGCGCTTCTGTTTCTTTCGATTTCGCCTTGTGGTATTGCCCAAAGGTTGAAATACGGCTTCATATTGGGCGCGTAAAAAGAGTTAAATCTTGTGACCCTGTCAACGAGTTTATCCATACGCATTAAGGTCAGCATACGTTTTTCTTCGATGCCCAACTCGCGTAATCTTTCGTCGAGTATATAATCCAGATTGACATTGGCTGGTAATACCGGCGATGCCTTAGCTCTTGCACGTACAACATTGATGTCTGCGGCTGCGGCTGTAAGATTATTCAAGCCCAAATTTGCTTCTGCTCTTAGTAAATACGTTTCGGCAAGCCTTGATACATACTGGTCAGCGTAAGTGCCACCTGCAGATGACTTCAATTCGTATTTCTTAATCGGGTCAGATGAACCTGGATTGACGTATAGACCAACAGGGTGGTTGAACGGTGTTGTTGCCTTTGACTGATATGGATAGAAAACACGCGATGGGTAAGTAATACCCGAACCTGCTGGCGGATTGCTGGTAGAAACCACCTTACCGAAGAACGGACTGGCTGGATTTGTTCCTATAAATTCTCTGACGAAGTTATGATTGGCATTTCTGATGTCATTATTGAAATCGCTTTGCCATACTGAATCCGCAAAATAACGCGACGGTTGTAAGAAACCGACACCTCTACCGCCTGTATAATCACCTACGGGCCATTGGAATACGGCTACACCGTTGACACGCATATCACGGAAAAGAGGCACATGCACCCTTTCCATCAAAAAAGAACCTGCTTGAGCCGTTGATGTAGAACCGCCACCTGGCACGTCCGTTTCGAACTGCATCACCCATATCGCTTCTTTGTTGCCAGCCGATTTTCTGTTTTGATTTTTAGTTTGAAACATATCCCAATAGACATCACCGGGTGTAACAGTTGAGCGCGACCCAAATCTATTGGTCATCAAACCCATTGCAGGGTCGTTGATGACAACGGTTGCAGCAGCAGCAGCATTCTGAAATTGTCCATCAGCGAGATAGACTTCTGATAAAAGGTGTTGCGCTGCGAAGTTTGAGATTTCGCCATCTTTAACTGTCGCAATCGCGGGTAGATTGGCTGCGGCGAACTTTAAATCTTCGATAACCAGTGCCAACACCTCTTTCTTTGAGGCTCTGACAAAATCTGTTTTTTCAGCTACGATTTCTTGTGTTACTATTGGCACACCGCCCCATAAGTAAGCCATTGTTCTGTAAGCGAGTGCTCTAAAGAATTTTGCTTTTGCTTCAAAAGCAACTTTATCTTTTTCAGTCAAAGCAGAATTTGGAATGCGGCTGATGATTGTATTGGCATCTGATACTATCTTAAATATCTGTGTCCAGTGATTGTTTGAAAGACCGCCAGTCGGGCTGAAATCGGATGCAAGATTTGGGTTGCTGCCTACAGAAACTTCGATACCTAAATCCGTTCTATACACATAGTGCATTGGTTGCCAGTCACTGCGTGAATAAAATTCATCTCTAACCGAGCCATAAAGACCGTTGACAGACGCATTAAAATCGTCAACCGTCTTAAAAGCATTGGTTGTACTAAGGAATGAAGCGGGTTTTTCATCCAAAAAACTATCCTTGCAGGATATGCTGAACAGCAGAAGAAATAATACCGATAAAATATTTATTTTTTTCATTTTCTTATTTTTTTAATTGATTAATAAGTTACGTTTAGACCTACTGTGAAGGCTCTTAATACAGGTCTTCCACCCGTATTGAGACCATTCAAAAGAACGCCATTGCCGTCTCTATCCGTTGCTTCGGGATCCCAACCTTCCCAATTCGTCCAAGTCTTCAAGTTTTTACCGCTTACGTAAAGATTGAAAGACTTGATTTTGCCTAATTTAACCAAATTAGCTAAATTGTAAGAAAGTGACACGTCTTGTAATCTGATAAAACTTCTGCTTTGGTACATATTCGGTTCAATTTTAGCATGGCTGCCTGAGATGATTCTTGGATATTTACCAGTCGGGTTGCTTGGGGACCAAAAGTCTATAGCTTGCATCAGGTTGTTTCTGATACTGTTGTCCTCACGGAAATAGAGTGGATTGTTGTTGGCAAGGTATCCATCTTTGCCGCCTTGAACGGAATTGATGAGTACGCTTAATGTCAATCCTTTGAACTCAAAATTATTGATTAAGCTCATACGATAAGCTGGATCTTCTTTGCCCAAGAAAATACGGTCTTTCAAAGGCGTAATGTCATTATCACCGTTTTGGTCAATGATTCTGACCGAACCAACTGGAAAACTTGCCAAACGGGTATCTGTAAGCCCATAAATGCCATCAATTTGATAATGGTAAACAGTACTGATTGGTTTTCCAATAAAGAGATTACTTGAGATAAGGTCATCTTCTTTGCCGTCTTTATCAGCATCTACACCCGTAAGCGTTACAATTTTGTTTTTGTTTTGCGAGAAATTCAACGTTGAAGACCATCTAAAACCACCTTTGTCCAACACTCTATAAGTCAAGGCAGCCTCAAGTCCTGTATTATTGATTTTTCCTAAGTTCGTGCTGATGCTACCAAAGCCCGTCACAGCAGGAATCGCAACACTATACAATAGGTCATGCGTGTTGTTGTTGTAATATTCGATTGAACCAGTTAAGTTGCTATTGAACAATGTAAAATCGGCACCCAAATTTAAGCCTATTGTACGCTCCCATTTCAAGTCATCGTTTCCTAAAGTCGTCACTTGTTGTCCAAAAGCAGTAGAACCACCATCACCGAAAACATAAGCCGCATTCGTCGAAACCCTTGCAAGAGAAGTGTAGCGAGATGTCTGATTACCAATTGAACCATAACCCGCACGCAATTTCAAGAACTCAATAGCCTTGATATTTTTCATGAAACCTTCCTCTGAAACAATCCAACCCAAAGCCGCAACAGGGAATACACCATATTTATTGTTTTTTGCAAAACCAGAGAAACCATCACGACGTACAGTCGCTGTTAGAAGGTATCTATCATTGAATTTATAATTAAGCCTTGCCATTTGATAATTCAATGATTCATTCCAAGCATCTGATTCTACAAATTTTGTATTACCTAATGACAGGTTGTTATAACTGAGGGATAATCGTGTGAAACCTTCAGCTCTGGCATTTACTGAATTGAATTTTCTCTCTACAGCACCATATAAGAGTGTACCCGTAATTTCATGTTTTCCAAAAATTCTGTTGTATGTAACAATATTGTCTAACGTATAATCATAATAGTCCTGTGTGTTTTTATAAGCCTGGCCTGTTTGTCCAGCAGCGTAGATACTTGAATTGAAACGTTGTGACAAACGATAGTTGTTACCAAAGTTCATACGGTATTTAAGTCCTTTGATGAAAGGCACATCTACTTCCGTATAAATATTCGCAAAAAGATACTTGTTTCTATCATAATCATCTACAAGATACGTCATAAAGGGACTTGGCTCTATCGTATTTGTCGGAAAGGGTATCAAATTTCCATTAGCATCGTAAGGCACTAAAAGTGGCGATATACGTATAAGGCTGCTGAATGACGGTTCTTGACCATCTTGATTGACAAAAGAAGCAGAAGAAACCAAGCCGACTTTCAACCAATCTAAAGGTTGTATTTCAAGGTTGGCACGGATTGATTTTCTTTTGAAATGGTCATTGGCAATAAAACCTTTTTGACCAACCATTGAACCCGATAACAAATAGCTTACTTTCTCTGAACCACCCGAAATGCTCAAGTTGGTTTCTTGAATTGACCCCGTGTTAGTGCCTTCTTTAAACCAATTGTAATTGTTTGGCAACAAATTGCCCGCACCGTCACGCATGGTCGCATCAGCAATATCTTGAACTTTAAAAGCTGGATTAACCTCTGTGTAGTTGGGTGCCAGATATGCCTTATCCCAAAACGCCTCGGTTAATTGTTTGATATAACCATCGCGGTCATAAGGTTTCAAGTTGCCAACCGTAGGGGTTTGCGTAGTATAAGCACTTGAAAATGAGATACTGGGTTTTTGATTGAATTTACCTTTTCTCGACGTGATGAGAATAACCCCATTGGCAGCTTGTGCGCCATAAACAGCCGTTGAACTGGCATCTTTCAAGACATCAATTGAGGCAATATCATCAGGATTGATAGATGATAATGAACCTGTATATTGGATACCGTCGAGGATAATCAATACACTCTGACTACCGTTCAGTGTCACGCGACCTCTAATAGAGATTGGAGGCGTACCACCTGCACTCGTCGAAAGCCCTACATTTAAGCCTGGCACAGTTCCTTGAAGGTACTGACCAATATTGGTATTGGGTGCATTGCGCAAAGCCTCAAGATTGACGCTGGACACAGCACCTGTGACATCCACCTTCTTTTGCGTACCGTAACCGACAACGATGACTTCGTTCAACGATTTGCCCGATTTAAGGGAAATACTGAGGGGGGTGTTGTCATTAACGGAAATTTCCTCTGTTTCATAACCGATATACGATATAATCAACGTCGCACCCGAAGTTGTTGGTAGCGAAAAGTTGCCGTTAATGTCCGTAATCGTACCATTCGTTGTGCCTTTTACGATGACAGAGGCACCGGGCAAACCAGCCTTTGTTTCGTCAAGAACCTGACCTTTTGCGGTGATTTGAGCATACGCTACATTGGGCTGTACGATGTTTTGTAAAAATGCGAGTAGCAAAACTGCAAAAACGCGTCCCCAGACACTGCTACCTAACAGTCGGGAAGCCCCCAAGGGCTTGAAAAGAGTAGTTACCTTCATACCTTATTGTTTTTCAAAAAGTGATAATTAAGTTGATTCAAACATCTTCTTTATGTATCCCTCAATGTCGCAAAAGTCGCTTTTTACTGAGGGGGTCTATTTTTTCTTTTTAGATAACTTTTCCCCATAAATCGTAAGTAAAATCAAAGAGGTTTAATGTTATGCAATCGGTTGTCTATTCGCAACGATTAAATAATATCAAAAGCTAACGGGTGGCTTTTGCCCAATTAGTTTAATTATGGCTATAAACACAGATAAAAATGCGGAAGAACAAGACTTTTTTAATACGTGTCTAAAATACACTTTTAAATTTAGGTATAAAAAAAGGCTTATTATTAAGCATTAAAATGAAAAACGAGCAATTTTAAAAGTGAATTAGGTTGAATACCTAATGTATGAATATCTAATAATCCATTTTTATAACTGTAATTCTATTAGGTGACAGTGAGTAATTCTTTAAGTAAGAACAAAGGTAAAAGATAATTTTGATTACGCAACCGATTGCGTAAATTTTAATAAATTTTTTTTTAATCACATAACTTATTACTTTTGTATTTGAATGTATAATATAGAACTCTAAATAAGGAAATGCAAAAAGACATTACAATTTATGATATCGCTAAGGAACTCAATTTATCCGCAGCGACTATCAGCCGTGGACTAAAAGATCACCGTTCTATTAGCGAAAAAACGAAAAAACGCATCACCCTCAAAGCAGAAGAAATGGGCTATCGTTCCAATACTTTCGCGAGCAATTTGCGCCAAAAAAAGACAAATACCATTGGTGTCATCATACCCCGCATGAACAGTAATTTTGTTTCAACTGTATTGACAGCCGTAGAAAAGGTTGCCAATGATTTTGGCTATAATGTCATCATCAGCCAATCTATTGAAAATGTGAACAAGGAAAAATTAAACACTCAAACCTTGTTTGACAACCGTGTGGATGGCGTTTTGGCTTCAATTGCTTATGACACAGACAATACTAAGCACTTCGACAAATTCATTAAGAAACAAATTCCCATCATTTTTTTTGACCGCATTATAGAAAGCGACGATATTCCAAGCGTTGTCATTGACAACTTCAAAAGTGGGTATGACCTTACCCAACACTTGATTTCGCAAGGCTGTACGCGTATTGTTCACATCTCAGGCAATCAGAAAAGGAATGTTTATAAGGACAGGTTTGAAGGCTATCGAAAAGCCTTAGAAGATAGCAGCATCGGTTTTTCAGAAGACCTATTAATTGTCGGTGAATTGACTGAGGATTCGGGTATCGAAGCAGCTCATAATATATTGAAAATGAAACCTTTACC
>JAYTMI010000302.1:0-1794 GCA_043728625.1 Saprospiraceae bacterium
CCAGAATCGTCTGCGGCATTGGGTTTTGGCTTCCGGTGTGGCTTTTTGGGCATGTTACATCTTGAAATTGTGACCGAACGATTGCGTCGTGAATTTGACCAAGACATCATCGTGACGATTCCAAACGTATCGTATTATGCCAAAACGACTAAGAGAGATTCTGAGGAATTCATGGTGCGTCAACCTGCTGAATTGCCCGACCCGTCATCGTTGGAATACGCAAAAGAACCTTTTATCAATGCACAAATCATCACTAAACCCGACTATATCGGCTCAATTATGGGTTTGTGCTTGGATAAACGTGGTTTTTTGATGAAACAGAACTATCTCACACCACAACGTGTGGAGTTGGTTTTTGAGATGCCTTTGGCTGAAATCGTATTTGATTTTTATGATAAATTAAAATCTATTTCAAGGGGTTATGCTTCGTTTGACTATCATCCTATCGGTTATCGCGAAACGGATTTGGTGAAATTAGACATCAAATTGAATAGTGAAAATGTGGACGCATTTTCGGCACTTGTTCATCGCTCGAAGGCAGAGTATGTCGGACGGCGCATGTGCGAAAAACTAAAGGAATTGATCCCAAAACATCAGTTTGTGATTCCTATCCAAGCGGCAATTGGTGCAAAAATCATTGCGCGTGAAACCATTTCGGCGATGCGTAAAGACGTTACGGCTAAATGTTATGGCGGTGACATTTCGCGGAAGCGTAAACTTTTGGAAAAACAAAAGGAAGGTAAAAAGAAAATGCGTCAGTTTGGTAAAGTTGAAGTGCCACAGACGGCGTTTATTAAAGTGTTGAAATTAAGCGATTAATAGTTTTATATTTGCAGATACAAAAATGCTTTCTTTTGGTCAATATTCAGTTTCGCTCCAACTTGCCTTTTGTGGGTCAAACCTGTGCCAATATTTGTGGTTATGCTGCGAATGGTAAGGAATATGTTCGGATAAAGAATGGCTTTACTTTTTTTAGTAGTAAAATTGTTATTGTCAATTGAAATAGATTCTAATCCTTTTTTCGCAGTCAATTACATAACTTATTGATTTTTATTGAATTTACTGCATTTTTGTATATTTTTAAAAAAAACACGTCTTTTTTGCCTGTTTTCTCATTCCAGTGTCTTACTTTTGTTCGCGTTAAAAACGGCTATGACAAGCAAAGTTAAAATCTTCAACGACCCAGTTTATGGGTTCATCAGTGTACCGAAGCCAAGTGTTCTCTTGGATTTGATTGATCATCCGTATTTTCAACGATTGCGACGCATTGCTCAAACGGCTTTGACATATTATGTATATCCAGGAGCGCACCACACACGTTTTCATCATGCTCTTGGTGCTTATCACTTGATGACACAGGCTGTAGATGTATTGAGACAAAAAGGCATAGAGATTACTGAAAAAGAATCTGAAGGGGTTTGCATTGCCATTCTATTACACGACATAGGGCATGGACCATTCTCTCATACTTTGGAACACACCATAATTGATATACATCACGAGGATTTATCCCTTGCATTTATGTACGAACTCAATGATGAGTTTGACAATAAATTGCAAGTGGCATTAGATATTTTTCAAGACCAATATCCAAAACGATTCCTCCACCAATTAGTAAGTGGTCAATTGGATATGGACAGATTGGATTATCTGAACAGGGACTCGTTCTTTACAGGTGTTTCGGAAGGTGTTATTGGTTATGACCGTATTATCAAGATGCTTAATGTTGCAAATGGTGAATTGGTTGTCGAAGAAAAAGGTATTTATTCTATTGAAAAATTCCTCATTTCGAGA
>JAYTMI010000303.1:0-2064 GCA_043728625.1 Saprospiraceae bacterium
TCGGCAGAACAATCGGCAAAATTCCAACAGAAATTGGTCAAAAACTATCCCAATGTCTCTGTTGTGGACTTAACACAGATATTGAAAACGGTGGATGAAGTCTTGTCAAAAATCTCTTTTGTCATACGTTTTATGGCATTATTCAGCATTTTAACGGGTTTAATGGTCTTAATCAGTTCCGTTTATTTGTCAAAATATCAACGTGTTCGAGAATCTGTTTTGTTGCGCACCATTGGCGCAAGTCGTCGGACTATATTGACTATCAATGGTTTAGAATATTTGTGGCTTGGCAGTTTAGCGACTTTGACGGGCATCGGTTTGTCTTTGATTTCAGGCTATGGCTTAGCGCAATTCGTTTTCAAAATACCTTTCAAAATTGATTGGCTGCCGCTTTTAGCGACCCCCCTCAGTATAACGGCATTGGTCGTCATCATTGGGCTTGTGAGTACGCGCAAAGTGGTGAGTGAATCGCCTTTGGAGGTTTTGCGGCAGGAGGTGTGAGTGAGATATTTGGTATAGCGATAACAAAAAAACAGCCGTTTGCCTTAGAAAATGGATTGTTTTTTATTGAAAACTTAGATTTGATAAACTTCTTTTACTTAGCTTCGACTTATAAAATTACCCAATTGCGATATGGATTTTGAACAATTTGATACCGTTATTTTGGGTACAGGAAGATGCTTCAGATTCAGATTTAGTTGGTAAATTGGAAGAACAGGGTATTGATAAAGCCGATATAGTCTTGGCATTCCAAGTACCTTATAATCGCCCTTTTACAGGCTATGCAGTTGCTTACGTAATAGAGCGAACAAATATTAATTTCACACCTTTCATTTTGGACATCATTCAATCTTAAATCAAACCAGCATCAATGAAAAAGATTCTAAGTGTATTCATCTGCCTTTTGGTCTTCAATGCCCTTTTTGCACAGGCTTTGAAATGGACAAAAGACGGGAAAGGGTATTTACGCCAAGACAAAGGCGAAATCGTGCAATTCAATCTGCCCGATATGCAGCGCACGGTGCTTGTCACCAAAGAACAACTGACTCCGACGGGTAAAACGACCCCCCTCAGTATGCGCAACTATTTTTTCACCGACGACAACAGCAAAGTGTTGATTTATACCAACTCCAAACGGGTGTGGCGACAAGACACACGCGGCGACTATTGGGTTTTGGATTTGCAAACCAAAAAGTTGAGCCAAATCGGTAAAACATTGTCCGAAAGCTCTTTGATGTTCGCTAAAATATCGCCCGATGGCAAAAAAGCCGCTTATGTGAGCGAGCGCAATGTGTATGTGGAAGACTTGTCGAATGGTAAAATAAAGGCATTGACCAAAACGAATGGCACGCCCAAACTCATCAACGGCACATTCGATTGGGTTTATGAAGAGGAATTTGATTGCCGTGATGGTTTCCGTTGGAGTCCTGACAGCAAAAAGATTGCGTATTGGCAAATTGATGCCAACAAAATCCGCAATTACGATATGTTGAACACCACGGACTCTATTTATCCCTTTATCATTCCTGTCGAATATCCAAAAGTAGGTGAATATCCGTCTCCTTATAAAATAGGTGTGGTGGATGTGAAAAAAGGCAAAACGAAGTGGATGAATATTCCGGGTGTACCCAACAATACCTACGTGCCACGCATGGAATGGGCTGCGAACAGCGATGAATTAATTATTCAACAACTCAATCGCAAGCAAAATGAGACGCAAATCATGTATTGCAATGCTAAAACAGGCAGTACAGCAACCATTTATAAAGAAAGTGATGCCGCTTGGATTGACCTGATGAGCAGAGACATGACGGACTATTGGAAATGGTTAGACGGCAACAAAGCGTTTCTGTGGGAAAGTGAAAAAGATGGTTGGCGACACTTGTACCGCATTTCAAGGGACGGTAAAAAAGAGACCTTAATTACCAAAGGTAACTACGATGTGATTGATGTCGTGCGCATTGACGAAGCACACAACGATGTTTATTTCTACGCTTCGCCTGACAATGCGACACAAAAGTATTTATATCGAACTAAATTGAGTGGTGACGGTGCGGCAGAACG
>JAYTMI010000304.1:0-1804 GCA_043728625.1 Saprospiraceae bacterium
CTCGTGCTTTAAATGAGGTTGTTGGATTGCCTGATTCGTCTTTTATGTACAAGTTTTTAAAACTAATTGTTTTACCTAAATTATTGGCTTTCAATAAGGATGTGAAACCTTCACCTAAAGAAATTATGTTGTCCTCGTTTTCAACGGGTAGCATTTCACGGTATCGCCACATGGTTTTAGGGCGATATAAAAGAATGGATTTATCAAGTCCTGTTGAAGGTATTTTGTAAATCGCCGACAGAGGCTTTTTGCAGTCGAGGCAATAAGTCTGAATTTTATTTTTATTGAAAATTTGACCACATTCTGAACATTCAAGATGGGTGAAAAAAGTGTTGGTTATCATTTAGAAAGTTTTATTTTAATAGTTTTAAATTTCATTCTTTTTAATAGCATTCATCGCCATTCTTGACAATTCAGGAACACCATGAATTAGCCCTGAAAAACGAGCGTCTTGCGTCAAGCCTTTTTTCCAACGAGCATATATTTGTTGCATAATAACCGCATTTTTATATGAACCGAAAACATAATAAAACACAATATCGCTTACATCACGCCTTGTTAAAGCAGCATATTTTTCTACGACTTCTCGCCGCGTCAGACAACCTTTTATCCATGTCAGATTGAACATTTTAGAAAAATTAGGGTCTTTTGCTTCGCACCAATACGCCAACGCTGCGCCCAAATCCATCAAAGGATCGCCAACGGTGGACATTTCCCAATCCAAAACGCCTATTATTTCGGTCATTTCAGGATTCCAAACCACATTGTCAAATTTATAATCGTTGTGCAAAAAGGCTGGTTTTTGCTCGCGCGGTTGGTAATTGAGCATCCATTCAGCTACGGTTTCCATATTCGGCACATCATCGGTTTGGCTATTTTTATAGCGCTGAATCCACCCTTCTACTTGACGGCGGACGTAACCTTCGGGTTTTCCAAGCGTGGCTAATCCCGTTTTTTCAATGTCCAAATTATGCAAGTCAGCGAAATTTTCTATCAATTTTTCACAAAGCTGCTGCATGACCCCCTCAGTAAGAGCAGGGTTTTGAGCATCTTTTGCCCGTAAAATCATACCATTGAGGCGTTGCATGACATAAAAAGAACTGCCAATTATTTCAGCCGATTCATCAATACACATTGGCAATGGTATTTTATTGAAACCTGCATTTTTCAATAAATTCAAAACCCGAAACTCGCGCCCCATATCATGCCCACCTTTCGCACTCGCGCCAAATGGCGGGCGGCGTAAAACATACTCGTTTTTATCAGTTTTTATCAAATAAGTCAGGTTGGAAAAACCGCCGGGGAATTGGCTGATGTCAATAATTTCGCCAAAGTCAGGTATTTTATTGTTTAGAAAGGCATTGAGTTTGGCAGCGTCGAGTTCTTCGCCTGTTCGGATTTTGGTTGCTTTATCAAGATTCATAACTGGTTGATTATCAGTATTTTACAGAACAAAACGGATTGAATTTTATAAATTTATTATTAAAAAAGAGGCGTAAATTACATAAATTTCAATTAAAGTTTCGTGATTTTATACGTATGTTCAAATTGAATTAAAATCTTTAAAAAACATATTATTTTCAAAAATAATCACTTTATTTTTAATTTAAAAATCCAAAAACCAAAAGACTTCGTATAAATTTGTTAAATAGATTTTAAAAACAAAAAATCACCTTAAGTGATGGCAGATTTGAATACTTAACTTAACTACCTTTTTTATCTATGAATCGAATTGTAAATAACACCCACTGTATTTTAATTTTTGGCGTTCTTTCTTTATCTTGCATTTCATGTAAAAAGCTTA
>JAYTMI010000305.1:0-1744 GCA_043728625.1 Saprospiraceae bacterium
AATGCCTTAGCGATACTGACGGGTGTGGTTGATAGAGCTGAAATAGCACAATTGGCACAGCAAATATTGTCCAATAAAAACTTAGCACCTGCCTCTATTTACTTCAAATACTATGTGCATCAAGCCTTGATTAAAGCAGGTTTGGGCAATAATTATAGAAATTGGTTGGAGACTTGGCGCGAAAACATCGCAATGGGCTTAACCACTTGGGGTGAAACGCCTGATTTGAATAAAACCCGTTCCGACTGTCATGCGTGGGGTTCAAGTCCCAATATTGAGTTTTTTAGAACGATTTTAGGTATTGACAGCGATGGTTTGGGTTTTTCAAAAGTTAAGATTGAACCACATTTAGGTGACATCAAAAACATCAGTGGATCAATACCACATCCAAATGGTACTGTGGCAGTGAGTTATCAATTTGACAACAATAAATGGTCAATAAATATTGATTTGCCTCAAAAGATAACGGGTACGTTGATTTGGAAAAGTAAAAGTTTAGTTTTGAAAGAAGGTAAAAATACGTTTGTGTTCTAACGACAAACTTGCACCCAGTCATCAATGCCAAAATACGCCCCTCAGTATTTCGTCGAATGGGTACCTCAAAATTTTATTTTGTCATAATTTATACGTAACTTACGAAATAACTTTTGAAAGGAGTCAAAAGGTTATAAACCCTTTTTATTTCAAATTCAATAATTTTAAAAGTATAGATTATGGACAATACAACGTTTTATATCATCGCTATGGTGATATTCCTTTTTTCAATGGGCGTAAAAATTGTTCGCCCAACACATCGTGCATTGATTGAGCGACTCGGTAAATACCACCGCTTTGCTCAACCTGGGTTTCACTGGATTATTCCGTTCATTGACAAAATGTATATGGTCAACATAACGGAGCAAATGATTGATGCCGAAGCGCAAGAAATCATCACAAATGACAATCTTAATGCCTCCGTTGATGCACAAGTTTATTTTCGAGTGATTTCCGATGAAGAAAGCGTCAAACAATCGCAGTACAACGTCAATCGGTATCAATGGCAGATTGTCAATTTGGCGAGAACGACGTTGCGTAATATTATCGGTACACTCACATTGAGATCTGCCAACAGCGAAAGGGGTAAAATCAATGCTGAATTGCACAAAACGCTGCGGGAAGAGACAAAAACGTGGGGTATTGATGTCATTCGGACAGAATTGAAACAAATTGACCCGCCGCATGACGTACAGGAAACCATGAATAAAGTCGTGAAAGCTGAAAATGAAAAAATCGCTGCTATTGACTACGCCACAGCCAGAGAAACCGTTGCCGACGGTGAAAAACGAGCGCGCATCAAAGAAGCAGAAGGTTCAAAACGGGCAAATATTCTTCGAGCAGAAGGCGAAGCCGAAGCGATAAAGATGGTCAATGAAGCTGCCGAAGCCTATTTTGTTGGCAATGCACAGATATTACGTAAACTTGAAGCGGTTGAAAAAGCGATGGGCACAAATACAAAATTCGTTGTACCAGTCGGTTCAGATTTGGTCAATGTCATTAGTGAAATGGCAGGGATTGTGCCGTTGAAAAAATAGATTGTTTTTAGACCACTGATTGGGCAGATGCGACTGATTTACGCTGATTTTTCTTTAATTCCTTGCAGAATGACAAAAAAATCAGCGTAAATCAGTCGCATCCGTCCAATCAGTGGTCTAAAATATCATTTACCAACCTCTGAATGTAACAACTCTAACCCAATCGCCGAGCG
>JAYTMI010000306.1:0-3261 GCA_043728625.1 Saprospiraceae bacterium
ATCAATGATTATCCCGCTATTGACGATAATACAAAGCTGACGGATGCCATGCGGGTCATGCCCGGAGATGGTGTCGCACCGCTCAATCAGATTTTACAAACCCTTCATGCTAAAAACACGCCTATTGTGCTTTCATTAGAAATTTTCAATGAAAACGTTTGGAAAATGGACGCTGTGGCAGCTTGTACTTTAGGACTTGCTAAAATGAAAGCCAGTGTTGCTAAGGCTTTACAATCCTGATTGATAGGGTTTTCTTATAAAATAAGAAGAAGCATTGTTTTAGAGCTACGCCCCCATTTAGAACATAAACCGTATAAAAAGCTACCAACATTCATCTCCTAACGGCACTTGTTGCTCTAACAGTTGCGCCGTTAGGTGCAAAACGTTGGTAGCTATTTATTCAAAATATGACTCGAATCAGGGCGTAGCCCTAAGACCGTTTATTTTACCTTTTTATAGGAAGCCCTTCTTTATCATTTGGCATAAGCTACGTTTCTATCAGATTGCCAAAACGCTCGTTAAAACCCTCAATGCCTTGCAAACCGCCTGTATGAACGGCAACAATCGTGGTATTTTTAGGAAAAACCCCTTTTTCAATCAAATCAAACACGCCATATAACATTTTACCTGTGTAAACAGGGTCGAGGGCGATGGCGTGTTTGATTTTAAAATCATTGATAAAATCTATCAAAGGTTTTGTCCATTTGGCATAGCCGTTAAAATGGTAATCATTGTTGATTGACCAATGCTGTTTTTGTTCAAAAACACCTCCTTTTCCTAACGTATTAGGATTAAGTACCCCCTCAGTATAATCGGCAATTTCGGCTTGTTTTAATAGTTCAAAAACATCTTTTTCTAAAAAATCCCCTTTGAGTGCTGCAAAACCGATAACATTAAAAGGTTTCGGTAGGGTAGTAGCGGCTGAAACAATGCCCGCCGTCGTGCCGCCTGTGCCACAAGCCAAGCAGATATAATCAGGCGTTGCGCCCAACTGTTCGATGATTTCAGGAACGATTTCGGCTGCGCCTTGCATCGCTAAAACATTTGTCCCTCCTTCGGGCAATACATAATAATTGGGAAATTGATTTTCTAAATCTTTAATAACCAAATCTTTTTTTCGATAGGCTGAACGCGAAACGAAGTGTAATGTCATCCCACAGTTTTCTGCAAACGTCAATGTTGTATTCAAAACAGTAGGTTTTTCTCCTCGAATAACGCCTACTGTTGGTACATTCATCAATTGCCCTGCGGCAGCAACGGCATGGATGTGATTGGAAAATGCACCCCCAAAAGTAATTAACCCTTGTTTGACTAATCGCTTCATTTCCAATAGATTGTATTTGAGTTTGCGAAATTTATTGCCCGATACGTGTGCGTGTATTAAATCATCACGTTTGATAAAAAGTCGTATTTGATGCGCGTCAAGTCGCTCATCTTCAATGCTTTGCAGTGGGCTGTGGATATTGTTTTGATAAAAAAACATGGTTCAGTATGAAATAGAAAAGTGAAAACACTTATTTTGTCGGCTTATCGAATCCATAAAGGTATTTATTGCTTTGAGAAGCCGACATACTGAGGGGGGCTTATTTTGTCAAAACTTTAAACAAAGAAATTGTGAAAACAACCACATTAAAAATCTTCAACGTTTGTGCGTTAATTATCGCCTTGATTGTCAACTACTTAGCCAATGCATTGCCATTGAATGGTATTAAAACGGGTGCTATTTCTGACAAATACTACAACGAATTTGCGCCAGCAGGTATTACTTTTGCCATTTGGGGCGTCATTTATACCTTACTAATAGGTGTGATGATTTGGCAATTTATCGGTATCAATCATTTGAAAACGATTGCGGTTAAGAGTATAGGTTTGTTGTTTATTCTCAATTGTGTCCTCAACGCCTTGTGGTTGTATGCATGGCATCACGAAGCCTTTGTGATAACACTGGTGTTGATGTTGGGTATTTTGTGGACATTGGTTGAAATCAATCAGATTGAATCGCATAAATTGTCCCGTCACACGCCTTCAAAAGGCTTGCTGCAAAGTGCCTTTGGCATTTATTTGGGCTGGATTTGTATCGCAACCATTGCCAATTTTACAACATTTTTTGTCAGTATTCAATTCAATAAATTCGGTTTGTCCGATACGTTTTGGACAGGCGGTGTCATTGGCATAGGAGCCATTACTGCGGCATTATTGGTTGTGCGTTTCAAAAATATATACATTGGTTTGGCTGTGTTATGGGCTTTGATAGGCATTGCGATTCGTCAAAGCCAACTGCATGGACATTTTACGCCGATTAGTTGGGCGGCACTGACGTATGGTCTGGCGGTGGTTGCGAGTTTGTTTTATGGCAGGCGGTGAAAAATGAAAAGGAAAATAGGTTGACTGGCTAATTGTTGGCTGAAACGAGCGTCACGTGTGTTGTGAGTGAGGTGGTAGGGGAAACACGCAGCAGGTACTTTAGCACCTCTCAGTATCAAGCCTTATTTTTATGTTTTTCGATGATTTTCAAGGCTTCTTCTTCTGAAATCTTGGCATATTTGGCTATTTTATGAATAGGCGTTTCATCTAACCAAAGTTCAATAACAATTTCAATTTTTTCTTCTAATCTTGCTTCTTTTATCAAATCCTTTACATCTTCCATTTCTGTTTCTTGGTAACTGGCTAATTTTCTTAAACGTTCAAGAAAAGCCTCGTACTCTTTACGTTCTTCGGGTGTTAACTTTAATTTATCTAATTTTACTTTTGCTTCTGCTAATCCAGGAGCCGTAAATTCGTCTTTTACTTCTCCTGTCTTGAAAAAGTAAATCCATTCGTCCAATTCATCGTGAACTTGTTCTTCATCGAAGATACCTGCTTTAATTATCCAATATTCGGGATATATTTCAAAAACGTGTTGTCTGTTGTACAATTCTTTTTGCTTATCTGAAAGCGTCAAAAGGTCATTTTTATGGATACCTCGAAAAGTATTTGTACCATGATAGACATAATCTGCCCCTTGCCCTAAGTCGAAATAGGCAATGGTGATAGAAATCACTTTTTTTACGTCTGCGTAAGCCTTGCCTTCCTTAATGTATTCAGCAATAACTTTTGACGTGCCGTATAGAATACGATGAAAATAGTCATATTCTTTGGTATTTTGAACTTCAATAATAATGAGTTCTCCATAGGTATTTTCAACCAAAATGTCCACATCATTATATTTATCATCTTCGGTTTGTTGATTAGCTTGGCTACTCAAAATCTGTTTTATTGTCA
>JAYTMI010000307.1:0-1587 GCA_043728625.1 Saprospiraceae bacterium
GTAACAGCGTATTCAAAAATAGAAAGAGGAGAAACAGATGTGCAACTATCCAGATTAAACCAAATAGCCCAAGCCTTTGAAGTGTCAATAGAAGAAATATTGAATTTTGGAGATAAAATAGCGCATAGTTTTAATGGGAGTGCAATAGGAAATAACAATATAATCAGCAACAGCGAACAAACTCTTCTCATCGAATTAGAACGCCTCCGCACCCAAACGGCAGGACAAGACAAAGAAATAGACCATTTGAAAAAGATAATCACGCTTTTGGAAGGGCAGAAAAGCAATTAAGCACCCCCTCAGTATAAAGCTGTTTTTATCAATAAAACCGACAAACATTCATACTAAAATGAGCAAACTTGAACAACTTATAGAGGAACTCTATGAATTTACTTTGACCAACCTCAATAATACCTACAAAATAATAGACTTATGGGAAATTGATGCTGCATTGTCACAAAGAATCATTTCAGAGACAGGTACAGAAGTTGAAGGCTTTTCAATTGCCATTGATAGTTACAGTATCAGTCATACTTTACTCAAACATGGAAATCCGTTAAAAGAAGCATTGAGAGGTCAGATTGCTGTAACAAAATCTGATTTTGTAAAGATAATTGAAGTCATTAGAGAGGCTGATAGTATTCGTTTAGATACCAAAACATTTAAAAATGATGTTAAGAAAGAAACCTTAGTATTTACCAAAGAGTTTGAAGACCGTTACGTAGTGGCAAAAGAAATAAGGAGAGTGACAAAAAAAGGAAAGAAAAACAGGTTAGTATTGCAAACTCTTTACATTTTAAAGAAGACAAAATGAAAAAACGCACCACCCGAAAGTAATGCGTTTTTAAAAGAAACCAACGCCGAATGCCCTTATCTCAAAGTCCCCCGCTAAAACGTCCAAAACGTTTTGGTTTACAAGACAAAAATAAGCCTTTTTTGTTGAATTAGCAAAATAAAACCCTAGAAATTGACGATTTGAAAAAGATAATCACGCTTTTGGAAGAGCAGAAATGTAATTCTCCCTACCCCACAAACTGCTGACTCACCCCCTTACTATCCTCCGTCAAAGCCTGTTCTGGAAACAAAATGAGGAAAGAATGTGCTTCAAAATCTTGTGACAAAACGCGCGGTAAACGCTCCATAATCTTTGAATAGGAAAGCGTATGTGCTCGTGCGCTCACGACAATGAGCAAATCCTCCCCCCTCAGTATTTTTTCAATATCGTTGATATTTTCCCAATGTGGTAGGGTCAAAAAGTCGGATTGTAGCAAAGAACGATGATTGTTTAATCGCTCTTTTAAGCCATCTGGTGCGCTTTCGACACTATAAAAAGTCAGTTTTGCGCCTAATTGAGCGACAAAACGCTCTAAAATCGTTATCCAATGGTTAAAACCTGTTTCTAATTCTGCTTGATATGGCACGACAACGACGAGACGACGGAAGGTATTGACTGGCTGATTGATTTTAGAAACTAAAACGGTTTGGGCAGTTTTCTCTAAAACGTGGGACATGATGGTACCAAAAAAAATATCCACCGCCGATGGTTTCCCATTCCAACCAATGATAATATCTGAAATCGCTAAATCC
>JAYTMI010000308.1:0-5760 GCA_043728625.1 Saprospiraceae bacterium
GCCGCTGTTGAGTCCATAACCGCTACACCCGCTTTGCCAACAGAATCCGCAGCAGCAGAAACAGATTTAGCAGCAGATTCAACAGCAGGAGGTGCTTTAGGCGCTTCACTACAAGAAGCGAAAATTGTACAAATTGCAAGAGCTTTGAGAGCGTTTTTCATTGTCGTTAAGATTTTGAATTAGTTTTTACAATAGGTATTTTTTAAAGAACAACATGGAGACAGTCCCCCTCAGTAAAAGTCACAGTTTTAGGCTATGTTATTTTGTAATAATTATTTTTCTAAAGATATCAGTTTGTAAATCATTGATTTTCAGTACGAAAAAAGGTTTTCAAAATGAGTACCATTTTGAAAACCTTGTATTTTGACTGTCAAAAATTGGGCGTTTTGTTACTTGAAAAACTTGGTAGTCAAGACCGTAATATCGTCGGGATAGCTCTCTTCCCCTTTGAATGAGTCAATCCGTTCCATCAGTTTTTCATTAAACGGACGAGCTGAGAGGTTTTTGTTCTCCTTTGTAAATTGAATAACTAAATCTTCATTAAAATCTTCTTCTGCGCCGTTTCGGATGTCTGTTATCCCATCCGTAAAAATGAGTAACAATGCCTCTTCGTCAATAATCATTTCACCGATTTCGAGAGAGGGCAAGCTTTTGAAAAAACCTAATATTGAACAGCCTTTTTTAAGCAAATGCGTTTCGCCTTTTGTAATCAATATAGGCGGCATGTGTCCCGCGTTGACATAGCGCAAACGACGTGTTTGGGTGTTGATATCAGCCACAAACATGGTAATATATCGCTCGCTTTTTGTGACCCGCCAAACAGCATTATTGAGTTGCCGAATGAACTCTTCAGGCGTTGTGGCGCGGCGAACAATGGCATGTAGATTGGCTTGAAAATTAGCCATAAGCAGTGCCGCCGACAACCCTTTACCAGCAATATCTGCCACAATGAACATGTATTGGTTTTCCTGGTACTTAAAACAGTCAAAATAATCGCCGCCGACACCAAAATGAGGTTTGTAAATCGCAGAGACTTCGAACATGTCATTTTTGGGCAATTTGTCTGGCACAAGCGAACGTTGCATCTCACCCGCAAGGTTCATTTCGTGATTGAAGCGTTCTTGCTCGATTTGCCGTTTGAACATGCGTTTGTTTTCGATGGCAACGGCTGTGATGTTTGTAATGGTCGTAATCAACTGCACTTTGCTGAAATCGGTCGCATCATAACCACCGATAAAAGCATAGGCAATGGGCTTCTCTTTGTGAAAAACGGGAATGACCATCTCGAAATGCTGAGCTAAAGGGTGTTTGTTTTTTTCTAATTTTGTTAGGGTGTTGCCAAAAGAAGCCAATAATTTATATATGCCATTTTGCTCCAAATCTTCTTTTTCGATGCCTTCATGAACGACACAATGCCAAGCACCGACTTCGGGTACAAACAGAGCTAACTTCCGAACGCCTAATTCCCATGACAAAAACGACTTGTACATATCAAACAAGCCTTCAGCCTTCACATTGTTGTTGATGGCTTGCGTGATGTCCAACAAACGGTTTATCTGCAACTGTTTGAGGAAGAGTTGGCGTTCACAATCTTCTAATTTTGACATGTGCATTGTTTTGGTGATTGAGTGATTGATATCCTGCAGTATTTTGAGTTGAATAATCACCTAATTATCAATCACTTAATCTAAAATCTATTCTTTACTTTTAACATCCAAAGCATCTCGAAAACCATTGCCGACTAAGTTAAAGGCTAAAACCATGAGCATAATGGCTAGGGCAGGAATCAATGCGAGCATCGGTTTTCCACCTATGGCATAGCCATAATTTTCGTTCAACATTGTTCCCCAACTCGGTGTCGGTGGCTGAATTCCGAACCCTAAATAACTCAAACCAGACTCAATAAGTATCGCTGTCGCAAAATTTGAAGCGGCAACAACCATCACAGGTCCTAAAATATTGGGCAAAATATGGCGCAACAAAATACGGCTTGTCCCAAAACCCATACTTTGTGCGGCTTCAACAAATTGTATTTGTTTTAACGACATAACTTGTCCGCGTACCAATCGAGCTACGTCCACCCACATCGTCAAGCCGACGGCGAGAAAAATGATGCTGATGCCCCGTCCAAATGCCAAAACAATGGCAAATACAAGCAAAATCGTCGGTATTGACCAAACTGTATTGATGACCAACATAACCACATCGTCTATCCGTCCCCCAAAATACCCAGCTAATGCACCGAGTAAAATGCCGATTGTCAAGGAAATAATGACTGCAATCAAACCCACTAAAAGCGAAATACGTACGCCGAGAATCAAACGGCTCAAAGTATCGCGTCCAAAATTATCCGTTCCAAGATAGAAAGTTTTTTCAAAAATCTGGTCCTTTACTTGTTTTTTAATTACTTCAATATCAATACTTTGTGCTTTGTTTTTCAAATCAAAAAATTGATACGTTGTATTGTTTAAAGTAATTTTAGCATTGTCGGGATTGACCGCATAAACGATGTTTACAGGGTGCAATGAGTTGACAACACCTTTTATAAGTTGCCCAGTCGTCGGGTCTTCGCCTGCGTATTTTTCATACAAAAAAGATGCAGCATACTGAGGGGGGGTTAGACTATCAAGCCGACCTGGTTCAAAAAACCAACTGTTAATCGGAACAAAATCAAATTCAGAAGGTGAACCAAACAGCAATTTTGAAAACAAATTAGGCTGCTCAATATTTCTATTTTTTTTGATTTTCAACATATTAACCTTGAATCCCGGATTTTTCAAAGCCACAGCAGGCATTTGGTCGTTCGCATCGGGCGTTGCATCGGGTGAAATCGCATAGCCGAGTATTGACACCAAAACCGCCACTGCAATGACTACCAGACCGAAAAGGGCTGGTTTGTTGCGCAATAAACGGCGCAGGGCTTTTTGATTAGGTGAGAGATTCTCAGACATTTTGATTTTCCGCTAAAATTTAATTTGTTATTTTTATATTTTTGAATTGGTAAAATTAGGAAAAACACTTGACTTGTTTCAAGACAATCAATTTTTTTTCCGAATCACCGTGTTTTCATAAGAAACGCCTTACTTTGCGACAAATTTGAATGGAATATGCACTTTGTAAATTTTAAAGGAACAAAAATCGCCTATCAAGTACAAGGCAAAGGACAAACACTTGTCTTGTTGCATGGTCTTTGTGAAGACAGTACGATTTGGGATGAATTTATCAAAAATCTATCTGATTATAGAATTATCCGCCCCGATTTATCGGGTTTTGGGGAATCAGAACTCCTACCTGAACACTCCATTGAACTGATGGCAGATAGCATCAAGGCAATTTTGGACGATTTGAAAATCACGGATTGCGTCATGGTCGGTCACTCATTAGGCGGCTATGTAACAATGATTTTCGCCAAAAAGTACCCCTCAGTATTGACGGGCTTAGGCCTATTTCATTCGCATCCTTTTGCCGATTCCGAAGACAAAAAAGAGGAGCGGCGCAAAAGTATCGAGTTTATCAAGCGCAACGGACACGTTATTTATGTCAAACAATTGGTTCCAAAACTGTTTGCAGAACTTTTTGCCACGTCAAATGAGTTTCTTATCAACGGTCTTATCCACAAAGCGGCGAGATATTCACCTCTAACCATCATTGGCGCACAAGAGGCGATGCTTAATCGTCTAGATTGCAGTGATGTATTGAAAAACCTCGAATGTCCTGCCTTGCTGATTATTGGCAAACAAGACAAGACCGTACCCTATTCGATTAGTCTTGAAATGCTGCCATTAGCGACGACTTCGGAAATCCTCATTTTGCCAAAAGTTGCACATATGGGTATTTTCACGGCACGAGACCGCATTGTGAAAACATTGAAACATTTTATGGAGCTTTGTCAGAATTGATAATACTGTTTTTTATAGACCACTCTACATTCGAGCCTTAATAAGTTATAAAAAGAATCAATCCAAAAACACAAACATCTATTCATGGCATCTATCCTCATCGCTTTGGCTATTCTGCCGGGTCTTGCTATTAGTTATTGGATTTATAGACAAGATCGCTATGAAAAAGAACCATTTAATGTTCTTTTCAAGGCATTTGTGGCAGGTTGTGCCAGTACAATCCCTGCGATGTTGTTGCAACTCCAATTTCAAGATTGGGAAAATGCCGATAGTTTAGCCGATACCGCCCTATTTGCTTTTGCCATTATTGGGATTGCAGAAGAGTTTTCCAAATTCCTACTACTCCGTTTTTTTATTTACCCTGACGACGAATTTAATGAACCGATGGACGGCATTGTCTATGCCGTCATGGTGGGTATGGGCTTCGCAACGGTCGAAAACTTGATGTATATTTTTAATGCGGATGGGGAAGGTGACATCAGTACGGCTATTGGACGCGCCTTTACAGCCGTTCCTGCTCACGCAGCTTTTGCCATTTTGATGGGTTCATATATGGGTTTAGCAAAATTTGTACCTGAACGCCGCAACTCGTTATTGCTCACAGGACTCCTATTAGCTATCTTTTTTCATGGTTTATATGACTTCTTTCTTTTGCAAAAAGTCTATCAAGGATTGGGTGCATTGGCTATTGGTGCATTGGTTTGGGGCATTTCTGCTTCACGTCAATTGATTCGTTTTGGGCAAGAATTGTCGCCTTTCAAACCGCGTTTTGATACAGAAACTGCATCTGTTGCTTCTGATATTATTACTTCTGATGAAAATAATAGGGTTGATAATGTTGACATTGAGGGCAAAGATTTGATATAATACCCCCTCAGTATTTTTGATGAAAAATCAGTGTCATCTGTGGTCTAAAAAAAAATCATAAAACCATGCTTAACAACGACATCATACGCCCGCACGTCGAAGACCTATACGCCGACGAATTAAAAATATTGATTGAAAACGACGAGAAGCCGAAACCGACGAACTGGCTGATGTCACCGTGGTCTGTCGTCACCTACCTTTTGGGCGGCAAAGTGAATGGACAAATCATTGAACCTAAATATTTTGGCAATCGCCGACTGATAGAAGTGGCTGTCGCAACCTTAGTGACTGACCGTGCTTTGTTACTTTTGGGCGTTCCCGGAACGGCAAAAACGTGGGTCGCAGAACATCTTGCGGCAGCTATTTCAGGTAATTCCAAACTTTTGGTACAAGGCACAGCGGGCATGAATGAAGAACAAATTCGCTATGGGTGGAACTACGCCCGCCTCATTGCGGAAGGTCCGAGCCAAGCCGCCCTTGTTCAAAGCCCAGTTATGGCAGCCATGCAAACAGGTAAAATTGCGCGTATCGAGGAATTGACCCGCATTCCAAGCGATGTGCAGGACACCTTAATTACACTTTTGTCTGAAAAAATATTGCCTATCCCAGAATTGGGTATGGAAATACAAGCCCGCAAAGGATTTAACCTCATCGCTACTGCAAATGACCGAGATAGAGGTGTCAACGAATTGTCGAGTGCCTTGCGGCGGCGGTTCAATACGGTGGTACTGCCCTTGCCTTCGAGTTTTGAAGAAGAAGTCAAAATTGTTCAAACCCGTGTCGAAAAAATGGGTAAAACCCTTGATTTACCTGCTAAATCTGCGCCTTTGGCAGAAATTCAACGCCTTGTTAAAATATTTAGAGAGCTGCGAAACGGTGTAACCGATGATGGTTCAACCCGCCTAAAATCGCCAAGTGCCCCCCTCAGTACAGCCGAGGCAATTTCGGTCATAACAAGCGGTCAAGCCTTAGCCGCCCATTTTGGCAATGGTTT
>JAYTMI010000309.1:0-4461 GCA_043728625.1 Saprospiraceae bacterium
AATGCCTGAAATAACTAAAAATATGAGATTGTGCTTTGACAGTGTTGCCAAACCTTTTGCTTCACCACGACCTAGGACAATACCCCACGCGACAATCAAGATAACGACTGTTCGGATGGCTGTTGCTAAGTTTGAATTGACATTCGTTACACCAATTTTAGCAAAAATGGCTGTTAATGAAGCAAAAAGAGCCGATAAAAGGGCATATATCCACCACATAGTTGTATAGTTTAGGTTTTCAGTTAAAAAGATAAAGATAAGAAAAGGAATGACCCCCTCAGTATAAAAGCAGAATCAAGGTACTTTTTTATTATATTTGCTCGTTCGTAAAGCATTAATCAAAAGACAGTGAAAAAAATCAGCCTCCTCGTCATAGCCGCTTATTTCTTATTGGGTCAAATGCTATTGCCCAATGGTGATTTTGCGGTCTTGCCGAACCTGCCAGCGATGTACGCGCATTGTCAAGCAACCGAGGATAAGGATTTGACAGTCCTTGATTTCATTACTGACCACCTCATTAATATTGACGGTATGTTCGATGCACATGACAATGGTGACGAACAAAAACCGCATATTCCTTTCAATTTCACGCATTTAACCCTTGTTTTTCCTTTGATTTCTGAACGTTTTGACCCTCAAATCATTCGTTCAACGATGCCTTTGAACTTAGGCGATAAATATACACTGCCTGTTTCAAAGCAGTGTTTTTATCAAAGGAATTACGGTGCGTCCATTTTTCATCCGCCTATTTTTGTTTGATTTTTTATGTATTGGTGGACACGAATGTCACTAATTACACGAACCTATTTGTTTTGTAAATAGGTGCTATTGCACTATTTACGCTATCAATTTATTTCTAACTTTAAAAATTAAATAAAATGAAAAATATCATTTTGATGGTCGTTGTTGCCGTCTTATCTATCTCTGCCACTTATGCTCAAAAAGACGTTCCGCAAGCGGCTATAGCTTCTTTGAAACAAAAATTCCCAAAGGCAGAGAAAGTGAGTTGGGACAAGGAGAAAAACGGCGATTTCGAAGCCGAGTTTAAACTCAATGGCAAAGAAATGTCAGTGACTTACTCCGCAAAAGGCGAATGGCTCGAAACGGAAACGGGTATTTTGGTGAGTGACCTGCCCGCCCCTGTTATGGCTGCTTTTAAGAAAGAACACGGTGCAGCCAAAATCAAAGAAGTGGCTAAAATTGAATCCACAAAGCCTATTGTTTATGAAATCGAATACAAAGACGGTTTGAAAACAAAGGAAGTAATGTACGATGCACAAGGAAAGTCGTCGAAATAGTGTTTTGATACCCCTCAGTATTTGGGGTTAAAAGAGCATCAAAAAGGCTGTCTCTATCATTGAGGCAGCCTTTCTTTTGCTCATTAATTAGGATGAAGTATGGAATGGTCGTAAAACTAATCAAGCAATAACGCATTATAAAAACTACCTTTCGGATTCTATTGGTTTTATGCCATTTTAGACTTCAATTTTCCCTTTTGCAGACTCAATTTGATGTTCTTATTGACAGTTTTATTGAAAATAAGGTCGGTTTATCCGAAAACTTTTTAAGTGAGCCTTTGGCGTCTCATTTGAAAGACAATTTATTGGCGCTCTATTCAGACAAACTACTGCTCGCCGCAGCGATTGGCAATAATGCTCTGCTCGTTCACGATGCTAAGATACGAAGTGATAAGATTTACTGGCTCGACCGCACACACGACAATGCTTTTGAAAACCTTTTTTTTGACTTAATGGATAGCTTTGTGAGCTATTTGAATCGTACTTGTTACACAGGTATTACGGGCTATGAATTTCATTATGCTCTGTACGAAAAGGGCAGTTTTTACAAAAAACATCTTGACCAATTTCAGAATAATAAAAGCAGAGCTTTTTCGATGATTATGTATTTGAATACGGATTGGCAAGAAAAAGACGGCGGCGAATTGTGTATCCACCACAGCGATCATTTACAAATGATTGCACCCGTTAATGGCAAATGCGTGTTTTTTAAAAGTAGCGAATTGGAACACGAGGTACTCTTAACGCACGCACCCAGATTGAGTATTACTGGATGGTTGAAAACGAATGGGGCATAGTTTGTTAGAAGCCATAACTATCAACTTTACCCCCCTCAGTATAAACGCCTTTTCGACCTCTTTTAATATTTTATGCGTTTATAAACAGTCACTTCTCCAGCTTCCGGATGTTTTATAAAGGCTTCTAATTGTTCGTCTGTTGGTTTGGCAAGATAGGTATCATCGTCCAATTTTGTCAAAGGCATGATGGCATTAACCTCTTCTTCTTTTTCTTCTTTAATTTGGCTTAACATATTGATTGTCAGTTCATCTCCTTTCGGTGTTAGCAAGATGACGTACCAATAATCGTTATTCTCCAAGCCTTTGATATTCAAGTAATAGGTGTCTCCTTTTTGGCGCATGTCAAAAGTGCCTGTTTTCTCATCGTTATCTTTGGGTTCGGGATATTGAATGATGGTTTTTGTTTTAAAATCAAGACTATAAGCTAAACGTTTAGTCGTTTGATAACCCGTTTTTGTTCGCAAAACAGGGGTTTCAACGGTTGAATCTTTGCTTGTTTCCTTGTCTTTCAGCGTTACTTTGATGTGTTCGACCAGTAGTACATTGTTTTTTACTTCAAAAGTCGGAAAGTCTTTTAACTCTGCCTCCGCAATTTGTTTATATTCATAGACGAACCATTGATGCCCTAAAGGTGATTCGAAAGAGATAACTTCTTGCAGCAAATGGGGTGTTTCATCACTTTTTTCTTCAACAAATTGACCCACGAATGATGTTGGACATTTGTTAATGAGAGTAGCTTTGGCAGGAATGGGTTTTTCAAAAACAATCGTTGTGCAACGACTTGTCAATAAGGCGACGAATAGGACGAGATACAGTGATTTTTGCATGATTCAGCGGTTTTTAGATTAATAAAATGGATTTATAAACCTTGTTTTGTCCTTCTTTGTGCCTTGGGTAGGCGATTGGTAAAGTGACTTTAGGATTTGAAATTAGTCACTTTACCAACAATCGCAACCCGAACTGCTGCCACCACTGACGACACCTAATAGGCAAGCCGTTTTGCCATTGAACTTGCCGTGTTGTTTACCAAGGCTTTTACAATATCGTTCACATTCTGTATCGCAAGCCTGCTGAAAGCATCCCCGGTTCGGTCGCCGCACGACCCCAAACAGTGCCTAATGACTGCGAAGCAAAGTAAAAAGAAGACAATTCTGCACGGCACAACTTTTGGGTACTGCCTTGTTGCGTTGTCGTTGGTGTACCTGTCGTCGTTGTCGGTTGCTTTGTCCATTTCTGATTGTTCCATGTAATGGTATTGCCCTCAGAAGTAATATTGGCACTCGTATTATTCCATGCAGGTACGGTTATGCTGTTGGCTGCCGTAAAATAGCCTGTCAGTTTTTGCCCTTGAAAAGTGATGGCGAGATACAAATTGTCTTGCTCAATCGTATAAGCATAGTTGGCATTGCCATCTCCATACCAAGTACCCGCCAAAGACATCCAACCCGAAGACGTTCGCCTTGTCCATACTTGATTGTTCCAAATAATACCCCCGTCGCCAACCGTGATTGTGCCAACCGTATTCCATTCAGTTGCAAACACTTCTCTTTCGCTTTTGAAATAGCCGTTGCTGCGTGCATTGTTAAAACTGAAAACGAGGTTGTTGCCATTTTGCGTAATGGTACAAAGCTGGTTGGCTCTGCCGTTTGCGTACCATGTACCCGCCAAATTAGGTATATCTTTTTTCAAAAAAGCAGTCGTGCTGAATAGCATGACGAAGGTGGAAAAAACAAGTAAACCTTTCATAATCATTGTTTTACGGTGAAGAATTATTTTTAAACGCAACGGATAATTCTAATGAAGATGAAATAAAATATACGATTCAATTTTACAAAGATCCCTAAATTAATCAGTTATATCGCAGCATTTGAATGTTTATTTTTGGCATTTTATTTACGAATTTAAACCTTTTTAGGCGGCAAATCAAACGCCACTGCCTCATGTTCTAAATGTCCTCGATGCGAACCATCACAGAAAGGTTTGTTCTTTGACATTCCGCAACGGCATAAACCGAGAGATGTTCTACCTTGAAGACCATAAACCGACCCTTGAGCATCTACAATTTCAAAATCACCTTCTATTTTGAGTGAACCGTTTGAGTTGACCGTAATTTTTGTTTTAGACATTGTCTGTAATTTTACTTTTTGATGAATTAATATTTTTGTTAACGGATATCCAATATGAATCTATTGGGAAAGCGTTTTGGTAAATCTTTCTTTAAAAACATCTCTGCTTTGCCTAACGCTTCTTCTACTGAACGTGAATCCTCATCTTCCCACGAAACCCCGATTGTATCAACCAAGCGAAGGAGGCTGTCACTGTCTTCATCCGATCCGACTATCATCCAGCCGTTATTTTCTACCCAC
>JAYTMI010000310.1:0-3683 GCA_043728625.1 Saprospiraceae bacterium
AGGCTGATGATGCTCAAATGATTCATGATGGTCAATGTGCCGAGAATCCACAGAATGAACGGTATGCTTTGCATCACGTCCACGAAGCGCATAACGATGAGGTCGAGCGGAACGGTTATTTTTTTAGGGAGGATTTTAAATTTATTGAAAAAATATTTTTGTAAAACATTGATTATTAATTCAGAAGAAATATAAAAAGCCAATAATTTAGTTAGAATCCAAACCGATGATTCTTTTAAGTTTAAAAAAACGAAAAAATAAAACAGTAAAAGTAGAACAATGCCCCCCCTCAGTATCAGAGCCAAAATATTCATTTCCAAACGATTGTCGCCATAATAACCAGCTGCCAAACCGATAGGCAAACCTATGAGCAAGGCCAACAAAACACCGCCGACACCTATGAGCAACGCCGTGCGTGTGCCTGCGATGAGACCTGCCGCCACATCGCGCCCCAACTCGTCTGTACCGAGCCAATGATGCTGATATACTGAGGGGGTGTTTTGAGGTGCAAAAGGAGAGACAAAAGGGCTGTTTGCCGTATCTAATTTCTTAGGGGAATAAGGAATCAAAGGCGGTACGAAGTTTTTTTGTGGGTCATTTGCCAACCAATTGCCAAAGACAGCAACAAAGAGAATGGCAGTCAAAACGAGCAGTGTCCGCTTCGGCATGTGTTGTTGCCGACGCATACCGAAGCGTTCGAAAAGGGGGATAATCCATGAGCGAATCATTATTTTTTCTTCTTTTTTTCTCTCTTAGCTTTTTCAGCTTTCTCAGCCTTTTCAGCTTTCTCTTTTTCTTCCTTTTCTGTCAACTTTTTGTCAGCGACGTTTTCATTGAGGAAGTCGTTGATTTTGTCGAGATTTATGGTCGTCGTCAATTCACCAAATTCATTGATGCCCATGTCGAATTTATCTATTTGGGTCTTCTTTTTGGCAGTTTTTTTGGGTTTTTTTTCGTCAGACATGTCGTTTGTTTTTAATTGTGGTCTAAGCTAAGTCGTTAGAGTTTTTAATAAAAAATTAAACTTCGATATTTTTCCTACGCAACTCAAAGTGTTTGCCGAGATAGACTTTCCGCACCATTTCGTCGGCAGCCAATTCCTCTGCGGTACCGGCTTTCAAAATGCTGCCTTCAAACATCAAATAAGCTCTATCGGTTATCGAAAGGGTCTCTTGAACGTTGTGGTCAGTAATCAAAATGCCAATATTTTTGGTTTTTAACTTCGCAACAATATACTGAATATCTTCAACAGCAATCGGGTCAATGCCCGCAAACGGTTCATCGAGTAGGATAAAACTCGGGTTTGTTGCCAATGCACGGGCAATTTCCGTCCGCCGTCGTTCACCACCACTTAATGTATCGCCAGGGCTTTTGCGGACTTTGTGGAGGTTAAACTCGTCGAGAAGGTTTTCCAAATGCGCTATTTGCTCGTTTTTACTGAGGGGGGTCATTTCGAGCACAGCGAGTATGTTTTCTTCAACCGTTAGTTTTCGGAAAACAGACGGCTCTTGCGGCAAGTAACCAATGCCTTTTTGCGCTCGACGATACATCGCTAAGTCCGTTATGTTTTCATCGTCGAGATACACCGCACCGCCATTCGGTTTGATAAAACCAACGGTCATATAAAACGAAGTCGTTTTACCCGCCCCATTTGGACCGAGCAAACCAACGATTTCGCCTTGATTGACATAAAACGAAACGCCTTTGACGACTTGCCGCGCACCGTAGTTTTTTATGAGATTTTCTGCTTTTAATACCATGTTATTTGTTATTGGTGAATTGGTTATTAGTTACAGGTTATTAGTTATTGGTGGATTGGTTACGGGTTACTACCAATAACCAATTCTCCAATAACTAATAACCAAATTACCAATAACCAGTAACGAAACGCAAAAATAGCTTTCTTTTAACGCTTATCGGTTGTGTTTTGCATATTAACTTTTATCGAAAAAGAGGGTTTTTTATCTAAAACTGTGGAATTTCGCTTTTAAGTCTCTAATTTCGCCGAGTTGTATTTTTTACAACATATAAATACGTGTATTTTTTTAACTAATTAAATCTAATAGAGTAATGAAAAACTTTTTCAAACCCCTCAGTATAGCTGCACTTGTGGCACTGAGTTTCACAACAAATGCTCAAATCACAACGCCGCAACCGAGTCCAGGCGCGAGTCTCACGCAAAATGTGGGCTTGACCGAAATTAAAGTAGAGTATAGCCGCCCTTCTGTGAAAGGACGGACTGTTTTCGGCGGTGTCGTTCCTTTTGGCGATATATGGCGTACAGGCGCGAATAGTGCGACAAAATTCACCACAACAGACTCGATTACAGTGGCGGGCAAAGGCTTGGCAAAGGGTACTTACATCTTGATGACACGCCCGGGACAAAGCGAATGGGAAATTATTTTCAATAAAAACCCAACGGCTTCTGCTTTTGGCTTTAAGGAAGAAGACAATGTTTTAAAGGTAAAAGTGCCTTCGCAAGAATTACCATTTGCTATCGAATCGTTTACAATGATGATTGGCGATGTTACGAATACAAGCGCATCATTGGATATTATTTGGGACAAAACCATTGTCCGTGTGCCGTTCACAAACGATGTGGACGCAAAAGTGATGGCTCAAATCAAGCAAAAGCTCGATGGTCCTACGCAAAATGATTATTATGCGATGTCAACATATTATTTTGAATCAGGTAAAGACCCTAAACAAGCCTTAGAATTTGTTGACAAAGCTTTGGCAAAAGGCAAGCCTCAATTCTGGATGTTGCGCCATAAGTCACTGGTTCAAGCAAAAATAGGTGACAAAAAAGGGGCAATTGCCTCTGCCACAAAATCATTGGAATTGGCGAAAGAAGCTAAAAATAATGATTATATCCGTATGAATGAAGCATCTATAAAGGAGTGGATGAAGTAAACTGTATTGTTGGATTGCTGTATGGAAAAGCGTCTTGATTTTTTCGAGACGCTTTTTTCATAAACATCTTATATTGCAACTAAAACTACAAACGCCCTTACCTCTATAATATCTAACAATAAAATGTCTCAATCAGATTTAGAGAAAAAACTTTCGCGTGTCCAATCACTTGCCCAAACGAGTGTCTTAGGACGGCTATTTCATGCGCCACATCGGTATGTTTTTGCCCAATGTATCCATAAAATTTATTTCAAATTAACGAAAAGAGGTGTCCTTGCTACGGCTAAAACGTTTTTTGGACACCCCCTCAGTATCCCACTGCCTGCGGGAACGGATATTTACTTGACAGGCGGCAAAACGCATGACTCTGAAATCCGTTTGGCTAAATTTCTCATTCATACTTTTGGGGATAAAAAAAATCGGCATTTCTTAGATATCGGGGCGCATGTCGGCTATTTTTCAGCATTAGTATCGGTTTTATTGAAAAATAAAGGGCAAGTCATCGCTATTGAAGCGGCAAGAGGTACGGCAGAGTTGTTAGAAAAAAACCTAAAAAACTTGCCTAATGCCATGACGATACATGCGGCTGCGACAGAAAAATATGGCGAAAATATCGTATTTTATGAGTTCCCTGTGCTGTATTCTGAGAATAATTCATCGCACATCGCACAATTTGAAGATGAGGCGTGGTTTGCCAAATTTAAACCGAAAAAGGTAACAGTCAAAGGCATTACGGTTGATAGTTTGGTTGAAAAGTTTGATTTAAAAAA
>JAYTMI010000311.1:0-9732 GCA_043728625.1 Saprospiraceae bacterium
TATAAAGCCATTTTGAGCTACCAAGGCCGCGAAAGACGGTTTGGTATGACGGGCGAACAGATTGGTTAAACTAATATTAATTTATTTAATAAAATGGAAGATACAATTCAAATATTTCAAAATATTTCAAAAATTGAAATTGAATCTCTTTGGGGAAGATTTGATTTAACTTGGCGTTTAAATCCTGATGTGAATATACTTTCAGGTATTAATGGTAGTGGGAAAAGTACGATATTAGATTGCATAGCTGGATTGATTTCCCAAGGTACTTTACCGAGTTATCAAAAAAACTTGATAAAAAAGGCGACCATTACATTTAATGATGAGAAGTTTATTGTTTTTCAATATCTAAAAATCAAAGACACTATAAAAAATATTGAAGTGAGAGCTAAAAAAGAGCCTATGTTCATGGTTGCTCTTACCAAAGTTAAAGAACAAGAAGGTGATAATTATAAGAATTTAAGAACAAAAGCTGTACAATTTGAAATGGGAATAACCTCATTTGATAATATGCAGATAAATTTAGAAGAACTACATAATATAATAAAAATTGATATAGTAAGTACTTTTGATAATCCAATTTTAGAAGCAGGAAATCGTCCAGAAGAAAGCGTAAAAACAGAACTAGATAGAGATATTTTTCGACTTCAAAAAAGTTATTTGGATTATCAACTGAATATTGGAAAAAAGGCTTTTGAAATCGTCGCTAAAAACGATAATGGTTCTAATACCCAAGAAGAAGTTTTTAAAATAAAAAAAACACAAGAGCGCTTTCTTGAAATCATTGATAATCTATTTGGAGAAACAGGTAAGAAAATTAATAGAAATAAAAATGAATTAACTTTTACGATAGGAAAAGATGAATTAACGCCTTATCAATTATCATCAGGTGAAAAACAAATATTGGTAATATTGTTGACTGTACTCGTTCAAAACAATCAACCGGCTATTATTTTCATGGATGAGCCTGAGATTTCATTACATTTTGATTGGCAAAAAAAAATAATTCAATTTATCAGAGAGCTTAACCCCAATATTCAAATTATTCTTGCAACACATTCTCCTGCCGTCATTATGGAAGGTTGGTCTGATAAAGTTTCGGAAGTACGCGATTTAATAACGCTTGATAGGCAAGCACTTAAATCATAATACATGGAATCAACAAGATTAATAGACAATTTGAGTTCTGATTGGATGAAAGCAGTGTCCAAACTTTTGCCTAAAAATGCACCACAAAGAGTTTTAGTTTATGTTGAAGACGAGGAAGATATTGCATTTTGGAGAAATGTTTTGAATCCTTATGAAACACATAAAGTCCAATTTGATATTCAATTGACCTCAAAAACAAGTTTAACAAAAGGAAAAGAGGCAGTGTTGAAAATGCAAACGGGTACACATTTGATAGGTTGTATTGATAGTGACTATGATTATCTTTTACAATTATCCACCCCTCAGTCTAAACGTATAAATGAAGATGAATTTATTTTTCAGACATATACTTATTCGATTGAAAACCTTTTGTGCTTTGAAGGAAGTTTACATCAATTGTGCGTTCAAGCGACAAAACAGGATAATAAGAAAATTGATTTAGCTCAACTTTTATTCATTTATTCCAATATTACTTATGATTTGTTTTTATGGTCGGTTTATTTCGCTTTAGAGCAAAATACTAAGGATTTTACAATTACTGATTTTTGTGATACGGTAAAAATATTGGATAAAGTCATTATTTCAGACCAATGTAAAGGGGCATTAAATGGATTGTCTGAAAGGGTACAAGTAAAAATAAAAGAGTTAGAAGAAAAGCATCCTGAAATAATCCCCGAAATAAAAAAAATTGCAGAAAAACTTAATGCCATCGGTGTCAATTCAAACAACACCTATCTATTCATTAAGGGGCACGTAATAAAAGACAATGTTGTTTTGATGTTTTTGAATCCTTTATGTCGTGAATTGATTAAAGAAAGGCAAAATGAGATAAAAAATAATGCCAAAACACAGATAGAACATACTAATCAATTTGGGCATTACAAAAATCAAATCATAGATATTGATACCGTTTTGAAGAATAATACAGAATATAAATCTTGCTTTTTGTACTATAAAATTCAAGATGATTTGAACAAATACATTGTAAAGTTATAGACATACTTATAAATATTGCTTAAATTTTTGGTTTAACGAGGACACGAATTACCTTTTTGATACGTTTCAGTCCTGTTTTCTTGATAAAAAGTTTATTCAAGATACAGAGGTGTCATTATATAATCATTTAGGTACCCTCTGTATTTTTAGTATTTTGAAAAATGTCGCCAAAGCAAATTTGGTATTATCGTAATAAAATATGAAAAAGGTCTTTATCCTTCTCCTCTTAGCTGTAAACATATTTGGCTTTTCTAATAACGCTACTGCTCAAACGCAAGACACACTGCCTACCATGAAGTATGGCGAACCGAAAAACTATGAAGTCGGTGGCGTAAAAGTAATAGGTGTGCAGTACACAGACCCCAATGCCATTATCGGCGTGTCGGGTTTGCAAGTCGGCAAAAAAATCAAGTTCCCTGGTCCTGATATTCAGAAAGCAATGAAGGCTTTGTGGAAGCTGCGCTTGTTCGACGATGTACAAATCGTGAAAGAAAAAACGATTGGTGACGTGATTTTCTTTGAACTCGTTATCAAAGAACGCGCATCCATGACGACATTCAGTTATGTCGGCACGAAAAAAAGCCAACACGACGACCTCAATGCGATTGTCACGCGCTTCATTCCAAAAGGAACGATTGTTACGGAAAGTAATAAAGAGAATGTCATCAACGGTGTCTCAAAATACTTCCGTGAAAAAGGCTACCTCGATGCCGATGTGAAAATCACAGAAGAAAAAGACCCTAAACGTGTCAATGGTGTCAAACTCATTGTCAATGTGCTTCGTGCTAAAAGGGTAAAGATTCAGGACATCACTTTTGAAGGCAATGCCAACGCTTCTGCAAGGAAATTGCGTAAGAAAATGGATAAAACGCATCGAAAATTGAAGATATTTTCTGCGTCTAAACTCATTGCCGATGAATATGATGCAGACAAAAAGAAAGTTATAAAATACTATAACAATATTGGTTTCCGTGATGCCCAAATTACAAGAGACTCTGTATGGCGTGAGAAAGATGGCGATTTGAAAATCCATATCAAAATCAATGAAGGTCGTCGCTACTACTTCCGCAACATTGCTTGGAAAGGCAATTCTATTTATGAATCGCAGGTATTGACTCAGGTATTGGGTATTCAAAAAGGCGATATTTACAATGCCGAATTACTCGAACAACGCTTGCGTTTTAGTCAAGACGGACGTGACGTATCGTCGCTTTATATGGACAATGGTTACTTGTTTTTCAATGTCGAACCTACCGAAGTAGCCATTCAAGGCGATTCGATTGACCTCGAAATGCGGATGTACGAAGGTCCACAAGCGACCATTGACAAAGTAACGATTCAAGGCAACGACCGCACACACGAGCATGTTATCCGTCGTGAATTGCGCACTTTACCGGGTGAAAAATTCAGCCGTGCAGATATTATTCGCTCGCAACGTGAGATTATCAACTTAGGTTATTTCAATCAAGAGGCTTTGGGCATCAATACACCCGTCAATCCACAACGTGGAACCGTAGATATTGAGTACAAAGTCGAAGAAAAACCGAGTGATCAGTTGGAATTGTCCGCAGGTTGGGGTGGTTTTGGCGTTGTGGGTACTTTAGGCGTCTCTTTCAACAACTTCTCGATTCGCAATATCTTCAACAAATCTGCTTGGGCACCACTGCCACAAGGTGATGGTCAGCGTTTGTCTATCCGCGCACAGTCGAATGGTAAGTTTTACCAGTCCTATAATCTGTCGTTGACAGAACCCTGGTTGGGTGGTAAACGCCCTAACTCATTGACAGTTGGTGGTTCGCTTTCTAAGTTCTCAGGTTATTTGACCAATAACAGTGTCAGCATCTTGCAAACATCGGTTGGTTTGGGTCGTCGTTTGAGATGGCCAGATGATAACTTTGTGAGCAATACATCGCTTGAATATCAACAGTTTTCATTGATAGACTATCCTGGATTCTTCCCGAATATCTCGAATGGTAAGTACAACAACGTCAATATCACTCAGACATTTAGCCGCAACAGTATCAATGACCCATTGTTCCCGAAAAGTGGTTCACGTTTGACTTTGATTTTGACAGCCACACCGCCTTATTCACTTATAAATGGCAAACGTTATGCGGATTTGATAGACGAAGAGAAATTTAAATGGGTAGAATACTACAAATGGCGTTTCAATGCGGAATGGTTCACGCCTGTGGCTGGTAAAATGGTCTTGCGGACGGCTGCAAAAATCGGTTCACTCGGCTACTACAATAAACATGTGGGTTATACACCGTTCAACCGTTTTGTACTCGGTGGTGATGGTTTAGCAAACCGCCAAATTGCTCAAGTTGGACAAGAGATTCTGGCGATGCGGGGTTATAAAGTTGAAGAGTTCCCGAACTCTGGCAACGGTGGTGGTACGACCTTTGCGAAATATACAGCAGAATTGCGTTACCCGATTTCACTCAATCCATCGTCAACAATTTTCGCAACGGCTTGGGTTGAGGGTGGTAACACATGGAACAGCCTCAAAGACTTCAAGCCTTTTGATGTCCGTCGTGCAGCAGGTATGGGTCTAAGGGTTTTCCTACCAATGTTCGGTACGCTTGGTTTCGATTATGGTATCGGTTTTGACAAACCTGAAATCACGTCAAAAGCATCTAAGAAATGGACGGATTACGGTACATTCAACATCGTTCTCGGTTTTGAACCTGACTAAAATCTGATTAAACACCCCCTCAGTATTAGGGCAAAAAAAGCAGTCCAAGATGTTGATACGTCTTGGACTGCTTTTTTTGTTCCATTAAATTTCCCTTTATTCTTTGTCTCGTCTATTAAGCCGCTATCTTCAGCCATTGCAAAATAGCTTTTGCAGGTTTGGCAGATGTAATTTGAATATCATGGACTTCCCCAATTTTGAAAGAAATATAATCGCCTTGACGCATTTTCACGACATGTTTGCCTCCTTTTTCATCAAAAATATGACATTCACAGCTGCCTTCCAATAGTATAAAGCTCTCCAAAACATCGTGATGTACTTCTTCTGGCACTTCTTGCTTGACCCAAACGAGGTTTAACTCGCGGCGGTCGTTGTCCTCTAAAAGGTGCATGTGTACGTCTTCAAAATCCTCTGCTGGTTCGATACCTTTTACGGCAGCTTCCCAATCTAACCAATTTGCTTCGGGCGTTAGTATCGGTAAATTATTGAGTGTAAAGGACTGTTGATTATCTTCTAAAACTTTTAATTTTTGCATATTTGCTAAAATGCGGTCGCGCATACTGAGGGGGGGAGAAACAGCGTGCAACTCTGCATAAGCCAACAATGCCACTTCTGTTTTGTCAACATCAGTAAACGTAGGTGGGTTGCCACGCTCATCTGTAAGGTGTTGCGCTAAATTGTGAAGCGATATATCGTATGAAGTATTCAATTTTATTTATTTTTTACTAAATTCAATTGCAGTGACAAAACAAATTGATAAATTCAAAAATTACTAAACTATTGAAAAACAATATTTTAAGTAAAGTCTTTTATCTTAAAATCTTTTGTCTTTGTACTTAACTTTTATTTAATTCTCGAAATAGTTCCGTAAAGAGTTTAAACCCATCCTTGCTCGGGTCTTTACAGTTCCGAGTGGTATATTAAATATTTCTGAAATTTCTTGTTGAGTATAGCCTTCGAAATACATCCATTCTATGACTTCACGGCATTGTGGTGTCAATGTGTTCACTATTTGTCGTAATCCGATCGTATCTGTATGCATGGCGGTGGTTAAATCCTGTCTATAACTTACGATATTATCCACACTTTGGTTTTTAAGACGATGAATGTAAACTTTTGAACGTGTAAAATCAATAGCTGTATTTCGCGCTATATTAATCAACCAAGTCGCGAAACGACCTTTAGCCGCATCGTATTGCTGAATATTTCGCCAAATTTTGATAAAACAATCTTGTAACAAATTTTCTGCATCTTCAGAATTGCCAACTATACGGCAAATAATACCAAAAAGCATAGGGGCATAGTTGTCATACAGTCTTTCATACCCGTCATTTTCACCTTGCTGCAAAAGCTCGATGAGGTTTGACTCCGTAGTATCTCCCCTGTATGTTGCCATGAATGAAGATGATTGAATTCAAAACTGTGATTTTCACCCACAAAGCTACACTTTTCCCACATTTTCAAGCGATGAATTTTTTTTTTGAAAAAATTCAAAAAAAAACGAGGGCATCATAAGAATTGCCCTCGTCCAACAAGAATGTATGAAAACTATAACTCTCTAAAATTTCTATCTTTTACCCCCTCAGTATTTGGTACTTATTGACCACTTTTCGAGGGTGTAGTTCCTTTTGTTGGCGTTTGCCCTTGTGGACGTGTTTGGGGTGCAGTTTGTTGTTGTCCTCCACCATTATCATTTCCGCCTTCACCACCGCCGTCTTTGATGTCGTCGTTTTTAACTGAACGTGTTTTTTTCCGCTCATTGAATGTCATACTGCCCAATTTATAATTCAAAGTCAATTTGACACCACGATTGTAAAGGTTCGTTGTGCTTACTTGAGAGAACAACGGTGAGTTCAATTCAGTTCGCATAATACCCGTCGTATTTGTCAAAAAGTTCTCACCAGCTAAGCCAATGCTTCCTTTTTTGTTTTTAAACTCTTTTTTCACACCCAATGAGTACATACCGAAACCGCCTTGACGACCTTGTAACTGTACTTGTGCGCCACGTCCGCCGCCCCATGCTTGAATACCCCAGCCGCTTTTGAACGTAATTTGAGACATTACACGACCACTTATGGTCAAACCTTGATTGCTCACTGTTTGTGAAATACCGTTCAAACCCGTAGTTGTTCCTTCTAAAAATGAATAGACCAAATCAACGCCACCGTTCAAAGTCCAGTTTGGCAACAAATAGACATTGGCAAAGACATTCGTTCCGTAAGATTGTTGCTTCCCAATATTTTGATATGTCGTTAAAATGGCACCCGTCAAAGAGTCAAAAGGTTGGCGCACTTGAGTAATAACATTATCCGTAAAACGTCCGAAGACAGACATATTTAAGTACGTTTTTTTAATGTTTGTACTCAAACCGATTTCAAAATTATCCGTCAATTCAGGGCGCAAATTTGGATTGCCCATTGAAATATTCTGTGTATTGACCCAATTCACATTTGGATTTAATTGTTGTAAACCTGGGCGTTGAATACGGCGATTGTAACCCGCTTTGACGGTCAATCCTTCACGAATACTTTTTGAGACGTTAATACTTGGTACTAAATTGCCATAACTTGGTATCGAAATCGTTTTGCTGTCTTGTGTGGCATCAATCGTCGTGTATTCGTATCGGCTACCGATTTTGATATTATACTTGTTTTTTGTTGTCAACAAAAACGAAGTATATGCAGAAGCCACATTTTGATTGTAGTCTAAAACGCCTGTCGGACGTGTAGCGTCTGTTGCATACGCCCCATTTGACCCTTCTGCAATTTGGTAAGCATAATCGCTGTTCACTTGCCTGAAAATTCCTTTACCACCGAACTCAATCATCGCATTTTTACTGAGGGGGGTCTGATAATCGGTTTGAAATGTCACCTCTTGATTCAAGTTTGTATTGATATTCTTTTGGCGATTCAAAACTTCACCCTTTGTATTCAAAAAATCAGCATCAAAATTATTCAATAAATCGTTGCGACTGTATTGTGTCGAAATACTCCACTCCTGTTGTGGTTTGAATGTTTTCAAATAATCCAGATTGACATCAACAGAGTTAGACAAATCACGGCTGTCAATATAACGAAGTGACGATGACAAGGGCAAATTGTTTTCAAACAGATTCGTCGTTTGGTCTTGTTTTCTTGAAAAATTGCGTAAGCCATAACGAATACCGCCTGTTAGAGACTGTGTTTTGTCAATATCATAATCCATACCCAAGTTGTAATGCCCAAAAAGAGGATTGTCATTGGCATTAGCTGTTTGATTTGTTTCAATCATTTTGCCGTTTACAATCGTGCTTTGCACCAAATTTGTTGTGGCTTTGTTGTAGCCTAAGCGACCAAAACCGCCGAGATTCATACCAAATTTACCTTTGCGGTAACTGCCATTCAAACCCAAATTAGAACCACGATTGCCTGCACCGATGTCAACATTGAGCGTTTTGCCTTCTAAATTATTTTTCTTAGTAATGATATTGATGATGCCGCCCGAACCTTCTGCATCGTATTTAGCCGAAGGCGACGTAATGACTTCAACAGATTTAATCATATCGGCAGGAATTTGTTTCAAAGCATCTGCCACACTGCTTGCCATAATCGTCGAAGGTTTGTTGTTTATCAACACCCTTATATTAGAATTGCCGCGTAACGACACATTTCCGTCCAAATCAACCGTCAAAAGCGGTACTTTACGCAGTACATCCGCCGCATCACCACCACGAGAAGTCAAGTCTTTTTCCGCATTATATACAAGGCGGTCAACTTTCTCTTCGACCATCGCTCTTTGACTTGATACGGTCACTTCGTTCAACATTTTCTCGCTTGATGACAATTTGAAACTGCCCAAATCACGGTTTCTACCTTTTTCAATTTTGATATTGTCAATGGTTTTGTCATTAAAACCAATAAAAGAGATTTGGATTTTGTAAATACCATCAGCTATTTCTCCAAGACTGAATTTGCCTTTTTCATCGGCAACTGTACCATCCACCAATTTATTCGTGGCTTTGTTGTAAAGTGCAATATTGGCAAATTCAACCCCTTTTGCAGAAGCCGAATCAATGATAACACCGCTTAATTTAGCAATACCTTTTGCGGGTTGTTGCATAGCAGGCATCGGATTGTTGCCACCTGCCTGTTGTGGCATTTGAGCCAAAAGAAGATTTGTTGTGAAGAGAGTAAGTGCAAAAAACAGCTTTTTCATTGTCGAAAGATTTTTTTTTGATTCATTTTTGATGATACAAAGGTAAGTGTGCTTTCGACAATTATTTTTAGAAGCCGACAACTAAGGCGATTGTGGCGATGAAAAGGGCAAGTTAGACAATTTGATAAAATAAAAATTTGAAACAAGATGCGGTTTCAATACCAAAATGTTCTATTTTTGCACATATTAGTGTATTAATTAACGGTTTTTCTTATGAGTGATTCGACTTTTTTTGACAATAAATTAGGCAATGGATTGTATTCCGTTCCTGAAATCAGTCTTATTTTGGAAATGCCACAAAGTAAAGTGCGTCGTTATTTGAATCATTTTTTGAATGAACGTATTGGCAAGGAGATATTTGGGAAAGAATATTCGGCAACAATTGGTAAAAATAAAGTTGTCAATTTTTATGTTCTAATGGAATTCCGTGCTTTTTGTGAATTAAAAAAATTAGGCATTTCTACCCAAAAAATATTTAAAGCCTATACAGCGATTTCAAAAGACCTCAATGTGCCTTTTCCTTTTGCAAATCGAAAATTGTTAACCAATGGTCGTGCTATTTTGTATCGTTACAATGACTTGATATTAAATGCCGACGGTACAAAACAAGCCAATTTGGTTGAAATCGTAGAAGCCCTTTATGAGAAAATTGAATTTGATGATAACAGCCGTGCCGTGCGATTTTTTCCTCGAAA
>JAYTMI010000312.1:0-4867 GCA_043728625.1 Saprospiraceae bacterium
GATGTGAATGTCTTCAATCGAAACAACGTAGTCGTGTCCCAAAGCGGTTTCCGTAGATGTCATACTTTGCGCCACTGTCCAAGCCGAACCACTCCAAACGGCGCGGTAAATGCTGTAACTCGCAGGTGAAGCAGAGTTGTATTCCACCGCAATATAAGCCACCGTATTGCCCCCCTCAGTATTGAAGGCAATATCGTTCACGTCCACGTCTTGTCCATCCGAAGTTGCCACAATACGCAGTTGCGCCCAAGACGTGCCGCCATCAGTGGTGTAAAAAACGCCGCCTTTATTGCTCCCTTGTTGATTATAGCCGACTAAAACGAGGTTGTTATTGGTAGGGCAGACTTCAATCGCTTTCACTTGACTGCTGCTGGCAAAACTATAAGGCGCAATTTCAGCCGTAAACACTTGTGACCATGTTGAACCTGTGTTTATTGTTTTATACACCCGCACATTGCCGACATAAGCCGAAGCAACCGTATTGCCGACCATTTCTGCCGCATAATAAGGCGAACCATCGCCATTTGGAAACATTGCCATAGACCAATTGGCAGTGGTATTGAAACTCGAAACGCTGCGAACACCCGCTTTGGATGCCATCCAACCATCGGTTTTGGTGGTGTTCATATCGAAATCATTGACTTGAATAGCTTGGATGCCATTATCAATTTCGGTTATGATAGAACCGCCATTCGTGGAAGTACCGATGCCTTGGTCGGTCGTCATGCAGACAATGAAATTGCCATAAAGCGTTGGGCTTGGGAATACAGCAACGCTGCCGTCATTGGGATGTGTTTGGAAACTGCTGTTGCCAAATTCCTGCCACGTTGCCCCTCTATTGTCGGAATAGCCTTTGGCAAAAAATACTTTATAAGCAATGGGCGAAGTTCCGGTTTGATAAAACGCCAGATTAGAGCCAGATTGACCGCTTAAACCTGTGTTTACGCTTGTCCAAGTTGCCCCAGCATCATCGGAATAAGCGATGTATTTATTAGTATTGTCAGAACCAGCGACAAAAAGACGACCATCGGGACCCACACCAAACGCTTTCCAAGTAACTGTTGCACTCAATGTCGCCAAAGAGATGGTAGAAAAAGTAGAACTAACTGTAAACGCTGAATGAATGTCAGATGATTTTAACAGAGTCGGTGCTGTTCCTTCCCCAAAAACATAAATAGAATCGGTAGAGGCAATCGTCAATTTGGCATTTGATAATGTGCCGAATGCGGCATAAGTCTGCGAACCTATTGCCGTGTACACCCCTGCACCGCTAAGGCTGCCCCAATTCAACTCCGTACTGTTTCGAAGATAAAATAGATTACCTGATTTTATCACAACGTCACTCACGCCTGTTGCAATCGAAACTTTTGCAGAATAAGGCGTTACGGTCGTGTAAAGCGTACCTGTGGCGATAAACGCGAGCGATTCAGAAACGGAATGTGTTGCCATGCGTTGAATGCCACTACCCAAATTAGCGGTTTCGTCTGCACAGGACAAGACGCTGAAAGTGCCAACGGAGCTTGCCCCCATCATAGGTGTTGAAACCGTTGCGGAAAAAATAGAATTGGCACTTTCTGTTGCGACAAAAATGCGCCCGTCGGTGGTTGATGATTTATAACCCGCCATGGTGTTGATGCGCCCGCCATAAATGGCTTGAACGGAAACCGAGGACTGTGAAAAGAGTGGAGAGGTAAAGGCAACTAAAATAAAAAGGCTATAAAGCTGCGATTGAAATAGAAAAGTTTTCATTAGAGGACGTGTTAAATAATGACAAGAAATATATTTCCTGTTTTCACGTAAAAAACGAGCCAAAGTTTGGTTTTGAAGTTATAAATTAAAAAAAATATTAATTAATTTCTATTTTCATACTCATCGCTTAACGTTTAAATTCTCAATATACTTATAAGCCGAACCCGTATTAATCAACACCACTGTTTCTGTCTTTGAAATCCAACCACTGGCAAGGAGTTTTTTCAAAGCCATCCATGTTGCCGCGCCTTCGGGAGCGACAAATACCCCCTCAGTATGAGCAACTTCATGGATGCCTTCGAGCATTTCAGCATCGTTGATGCGTATAGCTGTGCCGTGGCTTTCTTTCAAAACCCGCAACATCCATTTATCGCCAAAAGGAGCGGGGACACGCAAGCCGTTGGCAATGGTTTCTTCGGGTCTTTCGACAGGCAAACCTGCGGTTAAACCTTTCTCAAAAGCATCTACAATTGGCGAACAGCCTGTTACTTGTACGCACACCATGCGTGTCGGAATATGGGTGATCCAGCCCAATTCTTTCATTTCTTGAAAGGCTTTCCAAATACCAATCAAGCCTGTGCCGCCACCCGCAGGATAAATAATGACATCGGGCAATTGCCAGTTGCATTGTTCAGCAATCTCATAACCCATTGTTTTTTTACCTTCGACGCGATACGGTTCTTTCAAAGTTGACACATCAAACCATGCCTGGTCGGTGTTTTGCTGTGCCATGGCTTTGCCCGCATCGCGGATAGAACCTTCAACCAACGTGACTTTTGCGCCAAAAAACGTACAATCTGCCTTAAATACTGAGGGGGTCGCTTTGGGCATGAATACATGGGCTTCCATCTTGGCTTTGGCGGCGTAGGCACTCATGGCACTGCCCGCATTACCTGCCGTTGGCAACGCTACTTTTGAGATACCGTATTCTTTTGCCTTCGATATTGCCATGCACAAACCGCGTGCTTTGAAGGAAGCCGTTGGATTGCCCGACTCATCTTTGAGAAAAAGGTTCGGAAGATTCAGCTGTTTGCCTAAAGTATCTATATGAAGTATCGGTGTAAAACCTTCGCCCAATGAAACAATATTCGCCGCATCTTCAACGGGTAACATTTCGTGGTATCGCCACATCGTTTTAGGACGGTTGAGGAGAACAGACTTATCAAGACCCACCGAAAGATTGTACATTGCAGCCAAAGGGGCGGAACAATGGGGGCAGAAGGTTTGAATGTCTTTTTTACTGAACGAACGACGGCATTCCGTACATTCGAGGTGGGAGAAAAATGAGTGGTGCATGTGACTGGTTTTATTTAAAAAAGACAAATATAGTGATCCGAATGGATTCCTTTGGAAGAGGGGCTTAATTTATGCATGAATTTTGATAATGGAACCGTTATCGCACAAGAAGCCAGTTGTTCCAAAACTGTTTTCTACTTTTGTCAAAAAATAACACTTATGAAAAAACATTGTTTTCTACTTCTTTTTGCATCTGGCTTGACTTTCAATTTTGCGGACGCACAAGCAACGGCTTATAAATTTGATTTTGGCACAGATAAACCGACGACAGGTTATATTGGTGTGAACAATACGACGACATATACGACCAAACAAGGCTTTGGGTTTTTGCCCTCTGCCGCGCCAATTCAAACGGTTGAACGCAAGAAGCGGAAGCCGTCGTTAGGTTCGCATTTTATGACTTCTGAAAAATCGTTTTACTTTTCTGTGGATTTGCCCGAAGGGAATTATGATGTCAAAATAACTTTTGGCGATAAAAAAGGCACGTCTTTGACGACGGTAAAAGTCGAAAACAGGCGTTTGATGCTTGAAAAAATGAAGACAAAAAGAGGTAAAATATTAGACCAAACGTTTACGGTCAATATTAGAAATGCTGCCATTAATGGAAAAGATTCAGTCAAGTTGAAGCCACGCGAGTACAACTACTTGCATTGGGACAATAAGTTGACTTTTGAATTTTGCGAAAAATCGCCAAAAGTAGCCGCCATAGAAATCACACCAAATACAGGAGCGACAACGGTTTTCTTAGCGGGCAATTCAACGGTTGTTGACCAATACATCGAGCCTTTTGCGGCTTGGGGACAGATGATTCCAAAGTTTTTCCAACCTCTCCGTATTTCCATAGCCAACCATGCAGAGTCGGGCGAAACACTGCGGAGTTTTGTTTCAGAAAAACGTTTGGAGAAATTGTTGAGTTTGATGAAAGCAGATGATTACCTGTTCATCGAGTTTGCCCACAATGACCAAAAGCAAAAGGATTTAGACCCGTTTGTTGGTTATAAGGATTTATTGAAAAAATTCATCAGCGAAGCACGCAAGAAGGGCGGGAAACCTGTTTTAGTTACATCCATGCACCGCCGCAATTTCGATTCGTTGGGATACATCGTCAATACGCTCGGCAATTTTCCCGAAGCCATGCGCCAAACAGCGAAAGAAGAAAATGTGCCTTTGATTGACCTCAATGCGATGAGCAAAACGCTGTGGGAAGCTTTGGGTACTGAGGGGTCAAAAAAGGCTTTCGTTCACTTTCCACTGGGTTCCTTTCCGGGTCAAGAGAAACCGATTATAGACGATACTCATTTTTCAAACTATGGCGCGTACTTATTGGCGCAGTGCATGGTTGAAGGTATTCAGCAGAGTGTGCCGGAGTTAGCGGTTTATCTTCAAAAAGTGCCGAAGTTCGACCCCTCAGTACCCACGCCTTTTAAGCAATTTAGTTTTCCATTAGGTGCCTTAGTGCCTGTTGTAAAGCCTGATGGCAACTAAAAAAGAGCTTTTATATACGTAAAAAAAATATCGGAAACGTTCCCGACCATAAAGTGTAAAAGTATAATCAAAAAAGATAGTAGAAAGTCGCTATAATTGAAATATCATTGTGAAATTATTCAATTATGAAAAACAAAATAAGGCATTTGGCTTCATTTACAAAGAAAACAACGCTGTGAATTTTGGTATCCATTTATACTTTTTGATTAAAAATGACACTCACTGACCTTTTAGGAAAAACCTTAGTAACGGACGACGATGTAGCTTGGGAAATTGTCGAAGACGGTATCCGCAGGAAAGTCATGGCTTATAATGACAAAATGATGCTCGTCAAAGT
>JAYTMI010000313.1:0-1566 GCA_043728625.1 Saprospiraceae bacterium
GATTGATCATCTTGACCATATTTGTCAGATAGCGGGCAATGCACTTCATGTGGGCATCGGTTCGGATTTGGATGGCGCATTCGGTACTGAACAAAGCCCGTATGATTTGGATACTATCGCTGATTTGCAAAAGATTCCTTTTCTCTTAAAAAAGAGGGGTTATACTGAGGGGGATGTTGAGAATATTATGCATGGGAATTGGTTGCGGTTTTTGAGGCGGGCTTGGGGGTGATAATTAGGAATTAGGAGTTAGGAGTTAGATATTTTGTTAAACTTGTGCGTTTGTTTTCTGTTTTCCCCCTAACCCCCAAGGGGGGACGCTTTGGAAATACTCAAAAATTAAGTGTTGAAATGATGAAATATTTGGGAAAATTATTAAAACCAAGCTATAAATTTCAATGACTTCCTAAGCGTTCCCCCTCGGAGGTTAGGGGGAAAACGCATATTTTTCACCAAATTTTTTTTAAAGTATTATTCAAATTGAACATTTCATTGAAATTGAAAAGTAGAATAAAATACAGGTTTTCATTAAAAAAATACAACACATTTGGGATTGAGGCTCAATGTGCTGCTTTTATCAACATCAAATCCATTGATGATTTGATTAAGGTTTTAAAAATTAACAAACTGCCCATTCAAATTATGGGCGGCGGCTCAAATATTTTATTCACACGGGAGCATTATGATAGACTTTTTATTAAAAATGAATTAAAAGGTATTCAAATTGTGGGAGATGCTTTTCATGACGATAGAGAAAGCAACGAGTTTTTAGAGGTGGGCATCGGCAGTGGTGAGAACTGGCATGAGTTTGTAGAATTTGCTGTTAAAAATAATTGGGGCGGTATTGAAAATTTGTCGTTGATACCGGGCACTATGGGAGCATCGCCGATTCAAAATATAGGGGCGTATGGCGTGGAATTGAAAGATGTATTTGTCAAATTAGAAGCCCTTAATTTGAAGACTTTAGAAATTGAAACATTCACCAACCCTGAATGTCAATTTGGCTACCGCGATTCTATTTTTAAAACGGCATTGAAAGGGCAATATTTTATTACTAAAGTTTTTCTAAAACTGCGCACCGCCAACCATGTTTTGCATACTGATTATGGTGATATTCAAAAGGTTTTAAAGGAAAAAGCCATTAATTATCCGACTATTCAAGATATTTCCAACGCTGTCATTCAAATTCGACAATCTAAACTGCCCGACCCCTCAGTCATCGGCAACGCTGGCAGCTTTTTTAAGAATCCCGAAATACCGAGTGCAGATTTTCAACGGATCAAAGAACAATTCCCAACCATCGTCGGCTATCCAACAGCTATGGGCATGAAAGTAGCAGCTGGTTGGCTCATCGAACAATGCGGCTGGAAGGGCAAACGCTTCGGCGATATAGGCGTGCACGAACGCCAAGCCTTGGTGTTAGTGAATTATGGCAACGGACATGGTGCGGATATTCAACAATTAGCTGAAAATATACAAGTGTCTGTGCGAGAGCGGTTTGGGATTGAGCTGCTGGCGGAGGTGAATATGCTTTGACATATTGAAGAGTAAAAAGGGCAATTTTTT
>JAYTMI010000314.1:0-8557 GCA_043728625.1 Saprospiraceae bacterium
TTTTAAAAAGTTATACGGCATAAAGGAATCTGATTATAAGCGACTGGAGGACTATATTGAGTTAGAAAATGATGGTGCATTTTCATCAAAATCTTATGATCGTACCCCTCAGTACAACCAGTATAATGCTTCAAAAGAGACACAACGAACCATCGAATTAAAACCTTTTGACCCCAATACGGCGACTGAAACCGAACTATTGAGCTTGGGTTTAGAAGTTAGAACTGTTAAAGTTTTGTTAAAATACAGAGAAAAAGGTGGGCAATTTCGGACGAAAGATGACTTGAAAAAAATCTATAATCTATCAGACATAGATTTTTTACGTATAAATTCATTCGTTCAAATTGCTGAAAACCAAATCATTACAAAGGGGTATTTACCAAACGTACAAAACAATGAAGCCATAAAAAAATCGGTAATCCAAGAGCCTGTGCCTGTTGACCTTAACCGAGCTACTATGGACGATTTGTTGCAGCTACGAGGAATTGGTCGTACTTTTGCGCTCCGAATCATAGAACATAGAGAGCGACTGGGTGGTTTTACCTCGCTCAACCAACTTAAAGAAGTTTATGGTTTACCCGATTCCACATTATATTTTGTTATGCCTTTCCTTCGGCTAATATCATCTCCACAACGCAAAATCAAAGTCAATACAGCTACTATCGAAGAACTCACGCATCCTTACTTAATACGTAAGCAAGCAGAGGTTATTGTACGATATAGAGTTAATCATGGCGCTTTTAGGAATATGGATGATATAAAAAAGGTAGGTGTTTTAAGTGAAAATGTGGCTGAAAAGCTAAAACCGTACATTGTTTTTGATTAATACTATTAAATTGTCAGGAAACTACACCTGAACAAACCTATAAATTCGGCGTTATATCACATCAGGACGTATTGATTTTTCTAAATCTTTAAGTTTAAATGAGTATGTGAAGCGCAAAAGTGTTCAGCAAAGCCAACTATATAAATTTACAAGGCAGAACACGTTATTTTTTCACCAAATTTTTAATAAATGAAAAAGTATTGGATTACATTTTTAAGCACACTCATTTTTTCAGTAGGAACAATGACATATTTCCGAAGTCTGAAGGAGTCGGACCAAATAGAAAATATTGCTCTCGACTCCCTGTTACAAGACTTAGAAACACAACAACCTTTAGGTTCGAATGGAAAAATGTTAGTTTCCACTAAAAAAAGCAGTAAATTATGGAAAGTATTTACAAAAATTAATATTGATTTATTATCGCTCCCTGGTATTCCTGATAAATTTCGTCAAGCCCTTGAACATCAAGAGAGGTTTATTAAGAATGCAGACACACGGGATATAGGCGGTCTTGATATTACCCCAAAACACTTAAATCAGGTCTTAAACGTCTTTCGTAGAGCTAAATCGAAAAAAGACATCGCTAATCTTCTCGATGCCTATCAATTAAGAGGCGATGACAACGATGGAAATGTACTGTTTACTGGCTACTATTCTCCTATCATTCCAGCTCGCCGCAAAGCAGATGCGGTCTTCAAATATCCTGTTTATTTAGCTAAAACTGCTAATAGTGACGACAATATGTCCCTCGCTTATGTCCGTGACCGTCGGGACATACGCAGTATGCAGGTTGAAGGTGTTGCCTATTTGCAATTCCTCGATGGTGAACGCCGTGTCGTTGCTTACGATGGCGATTCAAAAAGAGTAGAAACAAATCAAAATGAAGAAGGAGAGCCTCAAAAAATATTGGTATCTTATACTTCAGTTTTCACACAAAGAGAAAAAACGAAGGCGATGGGTGTCGCAAAAGTGCCATTGAGTACAGATTTTACGATTGCTGTTGACGACGACTATATTCCATTAGGTTCTGTTTTACTTGCTGAAGTGCCTATTTTGGATGACGAAGGTAACTTAGTCCGCACAGAAATGCGTTTCGTTGTCGCTCAAGATAGAGGCGGTAAAATTAAAGGTACGGGTCATATTGACTTATATATGGGTGAAGGCGACGCTGCCAAAGCGCGCATCAAAAATATGCACAAATATGGTCGTATTTGGCTATTGCTGCCTAAACGCTCTGAAAAAGATAAGCCCGCAAAGCTACTCGCTCAAAATCTTTAAATAATTTTATTGTACTATATATAAGCTCAACTAACTGTTAATCAGTTAGTTGAGCTTTTTGTTTTGTGCCAAAGGAGAAATGTGTCATATGTCGATTGGACAATAAATCAAATCAATCATCTAATACAAGGGCTTGGTTATAGAATCGCAAGAGGGCTAAACAAAAGGCTTAGTATCTTTACATTTTTACGACAACCAATTTTTTATAAACATTTTATTACAATAAATGAAATTCAATATTCAAAAACGGTATTTACTGCAACTCTTGAGCGTTTTTTGCTTCATTTTTTTACATTTTTCCTTGTTAAATGCTCAAAAAGGCATTTTGAAAGGAAAAATTATTGATAGCCAAACAAGTACTCCCCTCGGTTATGCCAGTGTTCGAGTGCTAAAAAACAGCGACAGTACTTTGATAGCGGGCAATATTACGAGTGAAGTTGGTCTGTTTTCGATTGATATGCCATTGGGACAAGCCTATGCGATTGTCGAATTCATCGGATATCAGCCTTTGAAAATATCGCCTTTTAGCCTCACCAAAGAGCATTCAATCCACGATTTAGGCATCATAAAACTGTCTTCTACCACGACCAATTTAGATGAAGTGGAAGTCCGCGCTGAAAAAAGTACGATGGAATTGTCGTTGGATAAAAAGATATTTAATGTTGGTAAAGACTTATCTAACGCGGGCGGCTCGGCGATGGATATTTTGGGCAACATCCCCTCAGTATCTGTTGATGTAGAAGGCAATGTCAAGTTGCGAGGCAGTCAGAACGTGCGGATTTTGATAGATGGCAAGCCTTCGGGTTTAGTGAGTTTCAAAGGTGGTTCAGGTTTGCAACAATTGCAAGGCAATTTGATTGATAAAGTTGAAATTATTACCAATCCATCAGCACGTTATGAAGCAGAAGGCATGTCAGGTATTATCAATATTGTCTTAAAAAAAGACCAAAAACAAGGCTTTAATGGTTCTTTTGAGGTCATAACGGGTTTTCCGGCTAATTATGGTTTAGCGGCTAATGTCAATTATCGGCATAAGAAAGTTAATTTTTTCATCAATTATGGTATGGCTTATCGCCAACAGCCGGGCGTGGGTTCGCAGTATCAAGAAGTATATGCCCATGACACGACTTTTATCTCACAGATTGATAGAAAAGGTACAATGACGGGTCTTCACAATAATGTTAAGGCAGGTTTGGATTATTTCTTCAATCCTAAAAATACATTGACGGCTTTTTATGTCTTGCGCCGAACTGATGTGCGACGTATCACGGATTTGACTTATAAAGATTATCTTTTCAAAACGGATAATCTGAAAACGATAACGATGCGTCAACAAGACGAAAAAGAACATGAACCACATTCTGAAATGGGTTTGAGTTACAAAAAAACATTTGATAAAAAAGGGCAGGAATTGGTCGCTGACTTTCGGTTTTTGGATTATTGGGAACGTTCAGACCAAGTTTTTACGCAAAACAGCGTTTTTGCAGATGGTTCACCCAATACTATTAGTAATAAATTGCAGAAAGCCTTAAATGATGAATATGAAAAACAATACCTGTTTCAAGTAGATTATGTGCAACCGATAGGTAAAGAAGGCAAATTTGAAACAGGTTTACGCAGCAGTTTTCGGCGCATGATAAATGACTATATTGCCACTGAACAAGGTGCTAATGGTGCGTTTTTCACCTTACCTGGTTTGGACAATTATTTCATTTATGATGAAAATATTCACGCAGCTTATGCCATTTTAGGCAATAAACAAGGCAATTTCTCATATCAATTTGGTGTCCGCGGTGAAATTACCGATGCCAAAACAACACTTCAAAAGACAAATGAGGTCAATCCCCGTGATTACGCCAACCTGTTCCCAAGTGCTCATTTTACCTATAAATTGCCTAAAGAAAACGCCATTCAGTTGAGTTATAGCCGCCGTGTGCGCCGTCCGACTTATGATGAATTAAGTCCTTTTGTGACGTATAGCGATAATCGGAACTATTTTTCAGGCAATCCTGCGCTCAATCCTGAATTTTCACATGCGTTTGAATTGGGTCATATCAAGTATTTTGAAAAAGGCTCGTTGTCCTCGTCGCTTTATTATCGGCATACATCCGACAAGATTCAGAGTATTCGACGTGTGGATAATTTAGGTTTTGCCAATGCGCATCCCGAAAACCTTTTAGTTGAAGATGCGTTTGGTACAGAGTTTACAAGCCAATACACGCTTACGAAATGGTGGAAAATGGACAATAATTTCAACTTTTTCCGTGCGATTACTGACGGGGCAAATATCGGTACAAACATCACCAGCGATACATATAGCTGGTTTGTGCGGCATACTTCAAAGTTTTCGTTGCCACAAAACATTGATTTTCAAGTACGTGGCAACTATGAAGCCCCACAAAAAACGCCACAAGGTGAACGAAAAGCTTTATATTATGTTGACTTAGGCATGAACAAAGACATTTTGAAAGGTACGGGAACGATTACCCTAAACGTCTCCGATTTGTTCAATTCACGCCGAAATCGCTTTATTACTGAGGGGTCTAATTTTTATACATCTGGTAATTTTCTCGGCAGAAAACGGCAAATCAATTTGACTTTCAACTACCGTTTGAACCAAGCCAAACAAAGTGGAAAAAAGAGTGATGAATAATTTAATGGTGAATGATTCACCATTAAATTATCCCACTATTCACCATTAATTCATATTTCATCACTAATTACAAGAATCAAACAATGAGCAACCTAACCATTTCCTTTTTCGCTATTCTTTTTAGCGTTTTTGGCTTTTTTCAAAAACCAAATCAACAGCAAACGGCACCGTCAGCGATGCCTATGTGCCACACAGTTCCGCCTCCAGATGGCATGGCGGCTTTTGCACTTGACCCAGCCTTTCAAGCATTGCACCCGTCGCCGTTACCGCTTAATTATGAGGGCAAAGGGCAAAGTATCACTTTCAAAACGCCTGATGGCCTTGAAGCCAAAGGCTACTTTGTAAAATCTAAGAAAAAATCTAAAAAATGGCTTTTTGTCTATCAAGAATGGTGGGGTTTGAATGAATACATCATGCGCCAATCGGACATTTTTTACAAGGATTTGGGTGAAAATGTCAACGTTTTAGCCTTAGATATGTACGATGGACAATCCAGTAGCGACCCCAAAGAAGCAGGAAAACTCATGCAAGGAGCGAAACCAGAACGGCTTCAAAATATTATGAAAGGCGGCGTTATGTTCGCAGGTAAAAAAGCTAAAATTGCCAATGTCGGTTGGTGTTTTGGCGGCGGTCTGTCTTTGCAATCTGCTCTTTTAGGTGGTAAACAGACAGTTGGTTCCGTCATGTACTACGGTATGCCTGAAAAAGATGTAGAAAAGTTGAAAACATTGAACAGCGATGTTTTAGGCTTATTTGCGACCGAAACACGCATTTCCAAGGAGGTAATTGAAGAATTTGCTGCTAATATGAAAACCGCAGAAAAAAAATTGGAATACAAAATTTTCAATGGTGTTCACGGCTTCGCCAATCCGAGCAATCCAAAATATGATGAGGCGTTGTCAAAAGAGGCTTATGGTATGGCATTAGGGTATTTGAAAAAGAGATTGAAAAGCTAATGTTGAAATGATGAATGATGAATTTTATCATTTCCGATTTTCATTATAATTCATTTATAATCAACTTATTGCGATTGGTAATTACTTTAAAAAATGGCTCGCCTAAAACGAACGAGTTAGATTTAGGCGAGCCTCATGGTAACGTTCCTCAAAAAATTTCTAAGGAGAAAAAAAATAAAATCAAAATATAATAAGCCTGTTTGTTTTCAAGTTAAGTTAAAATGATAAAAAAATGCCTTCCATTTCTTCTTTTCCTTCCTTTTTTATCGGCTTGCCGCAAAACCGAAACAGGTATTGACATGACCTATCGGCGACAATTTGAGATTCCTGTTGGCTTGGCAGCAGGACCTTCGCACAATTTTGTTCTCATAAATATCCCTTCTGATACCGCTGTTTTTTTCCAAATCAACAACCTTACGGCGAGCCAAATCAATGGTGTTGTGCCGCGTTCGATGAATATTAGAACGATTTTTCAAGGCGGCGGCAATACTTTTGCCAATGTTGACCATGTAGAAGTCGTCATTTTTGACCCTGACCGCCCGAGCGTACCTGAAATCCCTATTTTTTATCGCTACGATGTACCCCTCAGTACAGGCGACCGCCTCGACCTAGTGCCAGATGGCAATAATGTTCAGAAATTCATTATTGATGGTAAAAGATTCAATATTCGCATCAAACTTTTTTTCCGCGAAATCACACCCCGTTCAGTTGATGTCGAAGCCAATATTATTTTTTTAGGCAAAACATAGTAATGGTGAATAATTTAAGGGTGAATATTCACCATTACCCTCAAATTATTCACCATTCAGCAAGATGTTTTGTGAAAAACGCTTCAATTTCCTCCTTCGTCAGCTGTGTCACAGGGCGTACAATCCGAAAACCGATGAAAGGTGCATCGGCATTCCACCACTTACTTTTAGGGATTTGCGGGTCGCGACGATTCCAGATCGGGTCAGATTTTATACGATTGGCAGGGCGAAGGTCTGTTGGTTTGTCACTGAAACAACCGCCTTTAAGGGTTCTCGGATGCCTATCTGTTGGCGATACTGAGGGGTCTGTATCTGTTGTCGTTTGGGCATAATCTGAGCGGTATTCGTCCAAAGTCCATTCCATTACATTGCCCAACATATCGTATAAACCCCAAGCGTTGGGCTTCAATTCACCTACTTTGTGGTATTTATCGCTGCTATTTTGTGAAAACCAAGCATATTCTTTCAGTTTTCGCGCATCATCGCCATACGGATAAGTCGTTGTCGCATTGGCTCGACAAGCGTATTCCCACTCGGCTTCTGTGGGTAAGCGATAGAAAATACCCGTTTTTTGATACAACCATTTACAAAACATCAGTGCGCCGTATTGCGACATGCTGTTGGCAGGAAAGCCGCCTTGTTTGCCCATGCCTAAGGTGAGGTCAATATAAGGGGGGCTTGGGCGTGTGATGCCATCAGGTTTCGGGTCGCTGTCTTTTTCTTCATCTCTAAAAAAATCATATTGGTCATACGTGATTTCATAGACAGACATATAAAAAGCAGAAATATTGATTTTTCGAGATGTGCTTTCATCTGCTTCACGCCCTTTCTCTGTTTCGGGGCTGCCCATCAAAAAACTGCCCGCAGGTATGGGCATCATTTTTAAGGCGATATTGGTGCCAACTACGGTTTGTTCGTAAGGTTTAGAATCTGTTTGAGAAAAGGCAAAAACTGGCAAAAAGGCTATAAGTAGTAATTTTTTCATAAAAAATAGGCTTTTTTGATATTTTGTAATAAAAGATTATGAGGTCGTTTTTGTAAGGCGTCTCAATTTATGGAAAAATATTTTGCAAAATGGCTGCTTTGCACCGACTTTATCTTTCCTTTTTTATTCTCTAAAATTAATAAAGCCGAATGGGGATATTTTCTAATCAACCGTTTTGCTTTGCGAATCGGTAAAACACTGCAAGCCGTTGCCAACCAATCAGCCGTTGTGCCATCAGGTGCAATAACCGTAATATTTCGTTGATGAGTCAATCCCAAACCTGTTTTCGGATTGACGATATGAGAATACCTTTTGCCCTCGTGTTCAAAAAATTGATACATATCGCCAGAAGTTGCAACGGCTTGATTCTCAATAGATAATAAATGAGGCATCATTTTTTTATTGGAGTTTGGCAGGCTAATACCTATTTTCCAACCACCAGATTCAGCCTGCCCAAGCCTTGGTTTTTTACCTGCAACAAGGTCTCCGCCTGCATCAACGAGGCAGTGAGGGAAGCCATTTTTTGTCAAAATATCCACAACTTCTTGCGCTGCAAAGCCCTTGACAATGCCGCCAAAATCCAAAAGCACCCCCTCAGTATTGAACCTCATTTGAGGTGAATTTTCATCAATTTGAATGTTTTTAAAGCCCGTTTTTTGTAAAGCGGCTTGTAAAGTGGCGTTTTCGGGCATTTGCTTAGTCTTTCGTGCCTTGCGCCAAATTTTAACGATCTGACCAACGGTTATATCAAAAGCACCACCACTCATTTTATTCGCTTTTTCAGAAATTATCAATACATGATGCAGATCATCGGAAATTGGTTGCCAAATATAAGGATTATGACAAACCGTATTTATTTCACTGCTATCGAGATAATCACTAAAAATCTGATTCAATGTATCAACGCGTAAATAGGCTTTTTCGATGATGGGTAAAAGGATAAGAGAATCATTTGCAAAAACGGTTATCACAAAAGGAGATCCCATTTTAGGTCTTTGGAACGTAAATTTTGAGGTTTGCGAAAAAGTGGGAATCTGTCCAATAAATAATAGAACAAAGGTGATTTGTAAGACTTTTAAGGTATAAGTCATGCTTATTTAGTTTAAAAAG
>JAYTMI010000315.1:0-17205 GCA_043728625.1 Saprospiraceae bacterium
GTGGCTTCCAATAAAAAATATGACTATAATTTTGTCATTTCTAAACAAAATATTGCTTAAATAATTTGCTTTTCATCACAGTTCATCTGTGGCCTAAAATTCATCAATCATTAAAACCAATCACAATGGAACGTAGGTCTTTTATCAAAAACATGTCTTTTGCTTCGGCTATTCTTTTGGGCGGTGGCATCAAAGAACTGACAGCTACCGAAGTTTACGAGAGCCGCAAAAAAGTGAAATTGCGCTTTGCCGTTGCTTCTGATGCCCATTATGGTCAACCTAAAACCGAGTTTGATGCGTTTTTTGATACCCTAACAACGCAGATAAACGCTTTTCACAAGCAGCAATCCTTGGATTTTTGTGTGATAAATGGCGATATTATTCATGATAAAATGCCTTTCCTCGCTGTGACCAAACAAAAACTCGACACATTGACCATGCCTTATTACGTCACACGTGGCAATCACGATATGGTGACGGCGGAACATTGGAACGAGGTCTGGAAAATGCCGCTTAATCACGATGTTATTGTTAAGAAAAACGCTGTGCTACTCGGCGATACCTCAAATGAAGCGGGCAAATACCTGTCGCCCGATTTGGACTGGATGCAATCGAAGTTAGAAACGCATAAAAAACGCAAAAATGTCTTCATTTTCCTACACATTCCACAAGCCAAATGGACGGCTAATGGCATTGATACACCTGCTTTTTTTGAATTGATAAAAAAATATCCCAATGTCAAAGCGGTCTTTCATGGGCATGAACATGACCAAGACGGTGTGAAAATGGTCGGTCAAGTGCCTTGCCTTTTCGATTCACATATTGGCGGCAGTTGGGGAACGGATTACAAAGGTTTTAGGGTTGTGGAAGTGATGAAAGACAATACGATGGTGACTTATATGATGAATCCGACTTTAAAAATTAATGAACTAAATTATTGAGTAATAACCTTCCGAAGGTTTGAAACCTTCGGAAGGTTGTGCAAATATAAAATCGAACAAATGAAAAAACTACTTTATCTCTTTCTCGCATCTTTATGTTTCTTCTCTTTCACAAAAAAAGAAGCGAAAAAGCCCAACATCATCTTCATTTTTTCAGATGACCATGCCCTACAAGCCATCAGTGCCTACGGCAGTCCGCACGTCCAAACGCCTAATATTGACCGTATTGCAAGGGAAGGAGCGATTTTTAAAAATGCTTTTTGCACCAATTCGCTTTGTGGTCCCAGCCGTGCCGTTTTACTGACGGGTAAATACAATCACCTCAATGGGCAAACGGACAACCGTACAGATACGCACATGGACACGAAGCAGCCCATGTTTCCAAAATATTTGCAGCAAAACGGATACACGACCTCTTGGATTGGCAAATGGCATATCAACAACACCCCTCAGTATTTTGACTATTGGAAGGTGCTGCCGGGGCAGGGTAGCTATTACAATCCTGATTTCATCAATATGGACAGTTCGCGCACCCGCATCGAGGGCTATGTGACGGACATCATCACCGACGAAGCCCTCAATTGGTTGGACAAAGGAAGGGACAAATCCAAGCCTTTTAGCCTTGTGATTGGTCAAAAAGCACCGCACCGTGAGTGGCAGCCCGATGCTCAAGACCTACATGCTTTTGATGGCAAAACCTTTGATTTGCCTAAGACTTTTAACGATGATTATAAAACCCGCAAGGCGGCAGAACATCAACTTATGGAAGTCAAAGACCTCCGTTGGGACTGGGATTTGAAGGTCAATGCCAACGAAACGGGCATTATGAAACGCATGACTAAACCGCAAAAAGCCGCTTGGGACAGCTATTATGAGCCTGAAAATGCCAAATTAGATACATTAAAAATGTCTGCTCGTGACAAGGCTGTTTGGAAATACCAACGATATATGCACGACTATATGGGCTGTGTTTTGTCGCTTGACCGTAACATCGGACGTGTGTTGGACTACTTGGACAAATCAGGTTTGGCAGAAAATACCATTGTTGTTTATTCCTCCGACCAAGGGTTTTACCTCGGCGAGCATGGTTGGTTCGACAAACGGTTTATGTACGAGCAGTCATTGCGGATGCCTTTTGTGATGCGTTACCCAAACCACATTAAGCCCAATTCTGTCATCAGCGATATGGTGGTTAATATTGATTTTGCACCGACCATTTTGAACATTGCAGGTATCCCGATTCCGTCCGATATGCAAGGGAAATCTGTTTTACCATTGGTTTCACAAGGAGAAAAGCCTAAAAATTGGCGTAAATCCATGTATTATCACTACTACGAATATCCCGATTCACACCAAGTGATGCCTCATTTTGGTATTCGAAATGAGCGTTATAAGCTGATTTATTTTTATGGTCATGGCAGTTCGTGGGAACTCATTGACTTGAAAACCGACCCTGACGAATTGAAAAATGTCTATGACAATCCTAAAAACAAAGCCTTAATTGTGAAAATGAAGAAGGATTTAAAGGATTTGATAGTGCAGTATAAAGACAAGGAAGCGATGGCGATTTTGGCGAAGGCTAAATGACCCCCTCAGTATTTACATACTTTTTTTGTCATTCTTTCACTGCGTTACTAATGACGCGCTTCGTTTGTAGGAGAGGAACTTTATGTTCGGGGAACGTTTAAAGTTCCCCGAACATGGTACTCGAACCCATTTGCTGCGTCATTCGGTTTTAAACACCAACGCTTTACATGGTGATTATCCTCAGAATGACAAAAAAAAGGCAGTAAACGAACAACCGTTTACCGCCTTGTCTTTTTAAGGACTAAACCTTTTACGACTTATTTACCACCAACAGGCGTAACGCTGATAGCTGGCAAACCGAGTTTTTGGCGCACCGCATTTTGCAAGTCATTTTTCTCATCGGCATAAAGTAAAGAGCCAGAAGTTACGTCAACGACATAAGTATAGCCTTGCTCTTTTGCCACTTCGCCAATGGCTTTATTCACTTTATCGAGAAGCGGTTGGTACAAATCCTTGCGTTTTGTTGCCATTTGCTGTTGCATTTCCTGCTCGTATTGCTGGATTTTAGCTTGTTCTTCTTCCAAAGCTTTCTTTTGCTTTTCCAATTCAATCGGCGCAATTTCACCTTTTTGTTGTTTTTCACCTAAGGCTTGTGCTTTAGCTTGAAAAGCAATAACCATGAGTGAGTCTTTGTTCGTCAAAGCCTTAGCAAAGGCTTCGAGCTGTGAATCTGCGGCTTTCATCTCAGCCATATCGGCAAGGATGGCTTGTGCGTTTAAATAACCAATTTTTTGCTGTGCATTTGCTGTTGCTGCGAAGCTAACAAGCATAAAGATTATCGCTTTTACTGCGTTTTTCATTGTCTAATTTAACGTTTTTAAAATGTATGTCTGAAAAAATTTTCAAAAAAGTGGGCGAAGTTAATTTAATAATGGTGAATGATGAATGGTGAGTGGTGAATATTTTAACCCTAAGCCGATCAAGTTCCTAAGAAAAACAAGAATTCAATGATTTTTTCTCAAATTCGCCATTCCTCATTCACCATTCACCATTATATAAATTACATTTTTTTAACCATATCTACTATCTGTTGAGTCTTATCATAAGTCGCATTGGCGAAAATTAAACCCGCCGAACTGCTTTTATCCAATATCAAATCATAGCCTTTTTCATTGGCAAATTTTTCAATTGCTGAATAAACTTTATCTTGAATAGGCTTCACAAGCTCTTGTCTTTTTCTGAACAATTCGCCTTCTGCGCCGAATTTGACCCGTTGCGCTTCCCGTGCTTCTTTTTCTTTAGCCATGATTTCGTCCTCACGTTTTTTACGGGCTTCGTCGTTCATAAGGACTTGTTCTGCTTGATATTTGTTGTACATACCCTTGATAAGGTCTTGTTGTTGCGCTATTTCACCGCGCCATTTAAGGGCAACTTTATCTAATTCATCTTGCGCTTGCTTGTATTCGGGCAAAGCATTTAAGACTTGATTGACATCAATAATCGCTATTTTCTGTGCATTCAAAGACAAGGTTAAGAACATCATTGTTGCTGCTGAAAGGAGAATTTTCTTCATCATATTCCGAAAGTTTAAATAGATTTTTATAAAAGAGTTTAATAATTACTCACAAAAATAGGGATTTTCGACTCTGTACTGATATTAAGACGAAAAAATACCCCCTCAGTATCAAGCCTGTTTCTAAGCTTCTTTTAAAGCCCTGAAATATAAAAAGTTGTAAATCAACATCTTATATTCCTTTACTACATTAAAAGCGTTTTTTTTTAACAGCGATTTAACGCAACATTAAATCTCAATTAACGGATAACAAGATGCTTGATGAGCAATAATTAAAAAAAATGGCTGTAAATATCGAATTTCGCCCTTTAAGTTTTGCTCAACCAAATTCTTCAAACCAAATCATTAACGATTAATGTCAACAACACATTTTATCAGCCGCGCGGTATTAACCCTTGAACGGCTTGATTTTATTTTAAAAAACAAGCAGAAACTCGCCCTCAGCACCGAAAGCCGCAAAGATACGGAGGGGTGCTATCAATTTTTGCAACAAAAGTTGAAAAATACGGGAGAAACATTTTACGGCATCAATACAGGCTTTGGTTCCCTCTGCAACGTCCGCATTACGGCTGACCAAATTGAACAATTGCAGCAAAATCTCGTCCGTTCTCACGCTTGTGGTGTAGGCGATGAAGTGCCAGCTGAGATTGTCAAAATCATGCTTTTGCTCAAAATCCAAAGCCTCAGTTATGGGCATAGTGGTGTGCGTGTCGAGACCATTGAGCGACTCATTCATTTTTTCAATGATGATGCTTTTCCCATTATTTATCAACTCGGTTCGTTGGGTGCATCGGGCGATTTAGCCCCTTTGGCGCATTTGAGTCTGCCATTGCTTGGAGAAGGTCGCGTTTTTTATAAAAATAAAAAAATAGAGACCCCTCAGTATTTAGCCGAAAAAGGCTTAATTCCCTTGATTTTACAAGCAAAAGAGGGCTTGGCTTTACTCAATGGTACACAGTTTTCAGCCGCATATGGTGTTTGGATTTTGCTAAAATCTCAACGTCTTTTATCGCAAGCCAATCTCAATGCCGCTATTTCCCTCGATGCTTTCGATTGCAAACTCGAACCTTTTGATGAACGATTGACGCGAGTGCGCCCGCATTTGGGTGCCGTCAAAGTAGCTGCTGAAATACGCCAAATACTGAGGGGGTCGGAAATTGCGGTACAAACCAAAACGGCGGTGCAAGACCCTTACGCTTTTCGTTGCATTCCGCAAGTGCATGGGGCAAGCCTCGATGCGATACGCCACATCGAACAGGTTTTTGAGACTGAAATAAACAGCGTGACCGACAACCCGACGATTTTTCCCGACGATGATGAAATTCTTTCTGGCGGCAATTTTCATGCACAACCCTTGGCTTTAGCACTCGATTATTTGGCGATTGCCTTGTCTGAAATAGGCAGCATTTCCGAACGTCGAACTTTTCAGTTGTTGACTGGACAACGCGGTTTGCCTGTTTATTTGACTCAAAACGGCGGTATTGAATCGGGTATGATGATTGCACAATATACGGCTGCCTCGATAGCGAGCCAAAACAAGCAATTGTCAACGCCTGCTTCGGTGGACAGCATTGTGTCGTCGAACGGGCAAGAAGACCATGTGAGTATGGCGGCAAATGCGGCCACAAAATGCCGTCGTGTCGTCGAAAACGTCGAGCGATTGATTGCCATAGAGTTTATGGTGGCGATGCAAGCCCTTTCCTTTCGCCACCCTGTAAAATCATCGCCGTTTATTGAAACAATGGTAGAAAATTATCGAAAAACGGTACCGGTACTGAGGGGGGATAAAATATTGAGTGAAGACATATTTAAAACTATTGATTATTTAAAATATATTTATTTTTATAAAAATTGATAAATAATAATTGTTTAAAAATATATTAATCAGCAAATTACATAATTATAATAATTCAAATAAATAATTATTGGCATAGTTATTGATACTATACAATTGTAAGTTTTGGTTAAAAATTGTAAGATTCGTTTTAAGGGGCTCGTAGTATGACAATATACTGCGAGTTTTTTTTTTTGTGCTGAATTGACGTATTTTTTCGATTTTTGTCGTTTGTAAACAAAAAACATTTTTTATGCGAAAATTCTTAATCATTTCAGGCATTACTATTTTAAGCATTCTCAGCTTTCGATTTTCAAAGCCCAACCCTATCGTTGTTGCTAAAGAAACGGTCAAAACACCTATCACGATTGAATATATTACTGGTAAATTTGAACCTAAATTCCATCCTGACTTTATTTATGTTGACAAAAAATATGCTGAACGCGACAGCCTTTTGTTGCGAAAAGAGACTTATGAAGCCTTCAAAAAAATGTATGTTGCCGCCAAAAAAGCAGGTCTGAAATTGACCATTATTTCTGCAACCCGAAATTTTGAATATCAAAAAGGTATCTGGGAACGAAAATGGGCAGATTTATCAAAGAAAAATTCAGACCCTTCAGTCATTGCTCGAAAGATATTACAATTCAGTTCTATGCCAGGTTCGAGTCGGCATCATTGGGGAACAGATATAGACTTTGATAATCTATCAAATGCCTATTTTGAGAAAGGCACTGGCAAACGTATTTATGATTGGATGAAAAAAAATGCAGCTACCTATGGCTTTTGTCAGCCTTATACTGAGGGGCGACCGATGGGTTACAATGAGGAAAAATGGCACTGGACTTATATGCCTTTATCCAAAGAATTCACAGAATTTGCTGAGAAAAACTTGAAAAACGAGCAAATTTCAGGATTTAAGGGTGCGGAAACTGCCGTAGAGTTGAACATTGTTAAGAATTATGTTTTGGGGATAAATCACGATTGTTTTTAAAAAATATCCAGCATTGTGAAACAAAAATTAAGTTTTTCGGTTTAAGACGTACACAATCAGTTGCTTGAATGGGTTTTCAAATGTTTTTTATTTAAAGAAATAAATTTTGTATTTAATCAGAAAATCCTTCTATATTTGCACCCGATTTGATAAAAGGTCAGTTAGCCGAGTGGTTAGGCACAGCTCTGCAAAAGCTGCTACAGCGGTTCGAATCCGCTACTGACCTCCAAAAACACTTAATAACCGTCCTAACTCTTAGTTGAGTTAAGGCGGTTTTTTTGTTTTTAAATCTCTTTGTTGGCAATATAATTTCCAAAACTCATTTTCCTCTTGTAAATTTGGCGTATTAATTGTCTGTTTTTATGAATCATATTGAGAGATATTTCAACTCCCACAGGCGCATGCAAGGACAATTGAGCACCATAAAAGTTCAAAAACTTAAAACTCTGACTTAATACAAGTGACTGATATCAATATACTTACGACCGTCGAAGCATACATCACGGAATTTTTCAACGAGAACGTGCCGAAAAAATACGTTTATCACGACCTAACCCATACGCAGGACGTGGTGCGTAACTGTCGTCAAATAGGTATGGCTTTGGGGCTACCGATGGAGGATTTGGAAAATTTGGAAATTGCCGCATGGTTTCACGACTCTGGCTATGACAAAGGACCTAAAAACCACGAAGAACGTTCGGTGCAGTATGCTGAACAGTTTCTCGAAAATTATAATTATCCACCTCAAGTTGTTGATGTCATAAAAGGGTGTATCAGAGCTACAATGATACCTCAACGCCCTGTTGGATTGCTTCAACAAATAATTTGCGATGCTGATTTGAGCCATTTGGGTGAAAAGTCCTATTGGGTGCGGACTTCAAGGCTGCGTCAGGAGCTTATTATTACGCATAATAAATTAATGACAGAAGAAGAATGGATTGACTTTGAGTTGGCTTTTATGCTGTCGCAAAACTACCACACAGATATAGCCATAAATATGTATCAAAAGCGCAAGATGAAGCATATTGCTCAATTGCGTAAGCAACAAATGCGGTTGAATCCTGATATGTCGAAAATTGTTGATGAGATTTTGATATTTGAAAAAGAGAAATCGAAATCACTGACGAAACAAAGTAAACAAGAGGTTAAACATATCAACGTTGGACGTGGCGTTCAAACGATGTACAAAACGACGTATAATACGCACAACAATTTATCTGCACTCGCCGATCATAAGGCAAATTTAATGTTGAGTATTAATACCATTATGATTTCTATCATATTTTCGATGCTTGTGCCACAACTGAATAATTCTCCTCAACTGATTCTGCCAACAGTGGTACTCATGACCGTTTGTCTAACTTCTATCATTTTTGCAACACTTTCGACGCGACCAAAGGTAACAACAGGCGAGGTGACGCTTGACGATATTCGAAACAAACGCTCAAATCTCTTGTTTTTTGGCAATTTTTATAATATGAAATTAGAGGATTTCCAATGGGGTATGATGGAAATGATAAAAGATTCGGACTTTCAATACAGCTCCATGACCCGTGATTTGTACTATTTGGGTAAGGTTTTGGCTCAAAAATATCGTTATCTCACTTATTGTTATAATATATTTATGTTCGGGATGATTCTTTCAGTCATCCTTTTCGCTATGGCGTTCGTTACAGGTGCGGGTATTACTATGCGGGTTAAATAGTTGTTGGTTATTGGTTATTAGGGATTGGTTACACAACTAATTGACTAATAAGTAGTTACCAATCCCTAATAACCAATAACTAACCCCCAAATGCTGTTTTTTGAAATTCAAGAATTTCTCTCTGATAATCCTCAACCATTCTGTCGCGTTCCATAGTCGAAAACCAAAGGGCTTCTTGCATCAAATCAGCGATGGTTGACATAACTTCGAGGGTTTGTTGCCAATCCGTTAATTCCAAACCCAGCCGCCTCGACATCATATCCTTTAAAGTGCAAGCCATTTCGTGGATAGCCACATACACAACCTCGGCTTTCAAAATAGGCGAACCCTGAACAATCGGGTGCCGTAAAGTCGGGTCTTTCCAAATCATCATCAACACTTTAACAGCCTCCGCACCATAACGCCGATTGAGTCGCCGTGTCGCGTATTCGGGCACACCAAACTTCCGCGCCAATCTTTTGTAATCGTCTTTTATCCAATTTTCTGTGCCTTCGAGTAGCTGTTCGTCTGTTTTACAATCCGAAATAGCCCCCCTCAGTATATGCTCACATTTATCAATCGTATCCTTTGCCATCAAGCGATAAGTCGTCCATTTGCCACCCATAATGCTGATTAAACCGCTTGTTTTATCAATTTCTACTTCGTGATCCCGCACAAGACTTTTGGCATCTTCAGAAGGATCGGCTTGTAAAAGAGGACGTAAACCACCAAAACCGCTTTTCACTTGTTCAGGTCTTACTTCTGTTTTGAAGTAACGATTGACGTATTTCAACAGATAATCTACATCGTCTTTTTCGAGCGCAATTTCTCTTTCTGTCAATTTACAATCCTCGTCAGTCGTCCCCACCAAAAGTCTGCGTTGCCAAGGAATGATAAAAATAACGCGCCCATCATCTGTTTCCGGAATCAAAATAGCCGTGTCGCCGGGCATCAAATCTCTTGGTAGAACGATATGCACACCTTTACTGACCCTCATCCTTGAGGCCGCTTTGGGGTTTGCCAGCTGCCTAACATGGTCAGAAAAAGGACCTGTGGCATTGACAAACAGCTTTGCGCGAATGACATAATCTTCGTCTTGGAGCGTCTCACGTACTTTTAGGCTCGTCAGTACCCCCTCAGTATTCTGGACAAAACCAAGCGTTTCAACATGATTTACCAATACTGCACCTTTGGCATCTGCCGTCTTAGCAATCGCCATAGCATAACGCGCATCGTCAAATTGCCCATCGTAATACAAAACAGCCGATTTCAAACGGTCGCCCTTGAGTTCGGGTATTCTGCGCATAGCAGTGGTTTTCGAGAGCCATTCGCTTGGCGCAAGGTTGGTTTTTCCTGCTAACCAGTCATAAATTTTAAGACCAATACTATAATATAGACCTTCCCACCATGAATAACAAGGTGTCAAAAGAGCCAAAGGTTGCGCGAGATGAGGGGCGTTTTTGATAAGGGTTTTCCGTTCGTTCAAGGCTTTATTGACCATACGAAACTGTTCCAAACTTAATTTTTTAACAGCTTGTTCAAGATAACGAACACCGCCATGGAATAACTTTGTAGATTTAGACGATGTGGCAGATGCAAAATCATCTCGCTCAATGAGCACCACCTTCAGACCACGCAAGGCAGCATCTAAAGCGCAACCCAAGCCTGTCGCGCCGCCGCCGATGATGCATATATCAAATTCTTCGTGTTCAAGTTGTGCAAGGTTTTTTAGACGATTCATATTTCAAATTTCCTATTTGGGTTGATTTTAAAAAACAAGTTTACGGCAATTTCCAAGAAATACTTCTGCAAATGTCCTTCATTTTCAATGAGTTTTAATATTTTTTGCAAAAATATGTCTAAACATTTAATTTTGCAGTATGAAAGCTGAAAACGCCATTCTTGGTCAAATTCGAGACCCTCATCTAAAAGCCATTATCAATATTGAGTTGACCAACGGTTGGCAGTGCAATATCCAAGATAATTTTTTCAAATCCTATCAATTGTCTCACCAACAATACAATATCTTACGCATACTGAGGGGGCAACATCCAGAAGGTGTCAGTGTCAATGACATTAAGCGGCGTATGATTGACAAAATGTCAAACGTCAGCCGATTGGTTGAAAAACTGAAACAGAAAGGATATGTCGTACGTGTGGAATGTGAAACTGACCGCCGCGTCGTTTTCGTTCATTTGACAGACACTGGATTATCTATTTTAGAGGAAATTGATAAAACAATAGGTATAAACCTCTCTGCTTTTAGCAGAATCAGCCTTGAAGAAGCGGATGAATTGAGTCGTATTCTTGAAAAATTACGCGACGATACGGCTGAAGAAGAAGTAAAAAACTGTCCAAAAATGTGACTCTATGATGTTTGGAAATAAGTTCAAATGTTTAAACCCTGTTTAAATTTTGTTTTTAGAACAAACAAAAAAGCCTTGAAAATTATCTTAAAAGATTGATTTACAAGGCTTTATATTTGTGCTCCCGCCTGGGCTCGAACCAGGGACCCCCTGATTATGAGTCAGGTGCTACTAACCAACTGAGCTACAGGAGCTAAAACTGGCGCAAATGTAAAAACTACTTTCATCATTTGCAACAGTTTTTGAAAAAAGACTTAGTGATGATGTCCACCTTCGCCATGTACATGTTGATGCGATAGTTCCTCTGTCGTTGCATCGCGTACACCTGCCACTTCACCAGTGAAGTACAAATCAACGCCTGCCATCGGATGATTGAAGTCAACAATAATCGTTGTTTCCTTCACTTCCGTCACGATACCTTGCATCATGTTGCCGTTTTCGTCTTGCAAAGGCAATACTTCACCTTCAACGAAAACATCGTCAGGGTTCATGTCGCCTAAGTTAAAAGCTGCTTTTGGGATTTCAGCCACCGATTCTGCATCGTATTCGCCGTAAGCATCACCCGAAGGGATACCAAATTCGAAAGCATCACCCAATTTTTTACCTTCTAAATTTTGTTCAAACATCGGAATCATTGCACCGATGCCGTGGATATAGCCAAGAGGTTCTCCCCCCTCAGTACTTTCTATTAATTGACCGCTTGCCGTGCCTTCACGAAGCGTATAGTGGCATAAAACCACCTTATTTTGTTCAATAACCATCTGAAATGGAGAATTAAAGAGATGAAAAGATTTTTTGAAGGCGCAAAGTTACGGTTTTTGGCGGCGGCAAAAAGTTTATGCTCATTATTTTATCAATTTATTTTCTAAATCCCCGTTTTTTCTGCTACTTTCGCCGTCGAATTTGGTATGGGGGATTAGCTCAGTTGGTAGAGCGCTTGCATGGCATGCAAGAGGTCATCGGTTCGAACCCGTTATCCTCCACTTTTAAAATAAAAACGCCCTGTTTTGAGCAAGTCTCAAAACAGGGCGTTTTTTATTGATTTTAAAGCCAAATTACTTACCACCCATACGCTCATATTTCGTTTTAAACCGCCGATAAAGGTCTTTTTGCTTGTTGTTCAAGTCAATTTCCTTACCACGAATGAAAGCATGAGTCACTTTTGAAGTACGCATATCAAAAACATCCCCCTCAGTAATAATGAGGGTCGCATCTTTCGTCTCTTCAATTGTACCGACGGTTTTGTCAATGCCCAACATCTTAGCAGGTATAGAAGTAATTGCCGCTACCGCATCTTCATAAGCCAAGCCAAATGCAACGGCTTGTCCTGCCATCAGAGGCAAATTGCGTTGTTGCCAGTTGCCATTGACGGACAAACAGAACGTGACACCTGCTTTTTTCAGCATCGTAGGGCTTTTAAATGGTTGGTCTATATCGTCGTCTGTCCGTGAAGGAAGAGCTTGGGTTTCATCTAAAATGACGGCAACGTTGTTGTCTTTCAATAAATCAGTAACTAAATAAGCGTCTTTTCCGCCGACTATGACGGTTTTACAACCATATTTTTTACCAAAAAGTACCCCCTCAGTAATTTCCTTCACCATGTTTGCGCGAATATAAAGTGTCTTTTTTTGTGAAAAAAGGTCGCGCATCGCTTCAAATTTTAAGTTTTTAAGTGATACAACGCCTTTTTCTGCATAGGCTTTGGCTTCGCTGAAAAACTGTTCAAGTTCAGTGATTTGCTTCGCAAAGTTTTCGTTTTTCTTCTGTGCAAATGTGCCAGACAAGAAATCGAAACCGCCTGCAAACAAAGATGGAAAACTCATGTGAATGCCTTCATCAAACTTATAAGCTGCGTCTTCCCAGTTCCAACCGTCGAGTTCAACGACAGACGATTGTCCTGAAATAATGCCACCATTAGGCGTTATTTGCGCCAACAAAATGCCATTTGAGCGCACTGTCGGCGGCACTTGCGAGTCTGTGTTGTATGCCACGACGCTGCGTACGGAGGGGTTCATTTCCCCAATTTCTGTATGGTCAACGGTTTGACGGACAGCATTGATTTCAACTAAACCTAAATCGGTATTCATCGAAATAAAGCCTGGATAGACGTGTTTGCCTTCGGCATTTATGACTTTTTTATATTTAGTCATGTCTATACGTGCCGTTGTTGCGTCAGCAATGACCGTGAATATGCCAAATTCAAAAGCAATGAGGGCATTTTCAATGACTTTACCATTGCCCAAATGCGCCTTTGCATTCATAATCAAAATGGATTCTGATTGTTTAACGGCAGGTAACGGCAGCGATTGAGCCGAAGAACTGACGGTCAATGATTGAATTAAGGCAAATAATATGATTAGTTTTTTCATTTCTTTTTATTTAAAATTTATCATTCATCATTGGGTTAACGCATTTCATCATCATCGTCTTCACAATCATAAAGCCTTTGCCCACGTCTTTGAACGGCTTGTGTGGGCGCACCACTTTTCTTTGCCGCGAGTACCTTTTGAATCAAACGAGCGCGTTCTTTACGGACTTGGTCTTGCATTTTCACGTCTTCATCGCGGTCAAAAAACTTCGCACCGTCAACGTAAGTTTGCTCTGCTTTGGCGTAAATACTGAGGGGGTTCGTTGACCACAAAACCAAATCTGCATCTTTACCCACCTTCACCGAACCAACTCGATTTTCTACTCGCAGCGTTTTGGCGGGGTTCAATGTCACGAGTTTCCAAGCACTCGCCTCGTCCATACCCGCATACATGACGGATTTTGCCGCTTCTTGATTGAGTCGTCGTGCCATTTCTGCATCGTCAGAATTTATAGTTGACAAAACACCCGCGTCTTGCATCAGTTTTGCATTTTGCGGAATCGCATCATATACTTCATATTTATAATTCCACCAATCAGCAAAACCCGCACCTGCTGCGCCGTGTTTCGCCATTTTGTCAGCCACTTTGTAGCCTTCTAATATATGTGTAAATGTATTGACTTTGAAACCATGCCTATCAGCCGTTTTCAAAAGCATATTGATTTCAGATTGCACGTAACTGTGGCACGTGATGTGGCGTTTCCCTTCCAAAATTTCACCCAAAGCCTCTAATTCAAGGTCACGGCGAACCAATTTACCCGATTTTAAAGCGGCTAGGTATTCTTTTGCCCTTGTAAAATGGTCGTCAAAAACTTGCTCAACACCCATACGTGTTAAAGGAAAACGCGTAGAAACAGTATTGCCGTTGGCTCTTTTGACATTTTCGCCAAGAGCAAACTTGATAAAGCCTGGCCAATTTTCAAACTTCATTTTTTCAGGCTCATAGCCAAAACGGAGTTTAATTAATTGCGTCTGACCACCAATCGCATTGGCTGAACCGTGTAAAATATGGCTCGAAGTCACTCCACCTGCCAATTGACGATAAATATTGATGTCATCGGAGTTGATAACATCTGCAATCCGTACTTCGGCTGTGCTTGACTGTGCAGCTTCGTTGACACCCCGAGCGACTGTAATATGTGAATGTTCATCTATGATACCCGCTGTCAAGAATTTGCCTGTGGCATCTACCGTTTTAGCCGTTGAAGCGGAGAGGTTTTTGCCAATTTGAAGGATTTTGCCACCTTCAATGAGGACATCTGTATTTTCTAAAATGCCTTCAGCTTCATTTGTCCAAACAGTTGCATTTTTGAACAACGTGCGCTCTGCTTTTGGTAAATCCTTTTTGCCGAAGGCAATAAATGGATAAATAACGTCGCCAACGGCTTTATTTGCTGCCGATACTGAGGGGTCTGCTTTTTTCTCATCATCGGTATTTCCAGCCGATGCGCCTTTTGCCGCCGCTTTCCAACTTACCCAAGTTCCGTCTATGAGTTGACCACGCCCAGACATATTGCCGTTTTCGATAACCCCTGTCAATCTGACCAACCCTTTTTCGCCCGTAGGGGTGAACATCAAACTGACCGTATTTTTGACATTTGTCATTTCTACTTTGGCTTTGGTCGTATCACCCGATTTTGAAACGGTATTGTCACCTTTTGCACCTATAATAAAGTCGTAATTTTGGTCGCCAATGCTTAGGTTATAGCTACCTTTTAGCTCTGTTTTGTCCAAATCTGTCAGAACATAAGGTTTGCCTTGCACCCAGTTGTTTAGGATTTTAGCATCTTTTGCAAAGATATTTTTATCAGAAATGAAAAAATTTGCGATTTTACCTTTGTCTAAACTGCCTAAATCCGATTCCAAACCAAACCATTTAGCAGGTGTCGCTGTCAATGCTTTCAGAGCATCCCCCTCAGTAAGTCCTGCTTCAATGGCTTTTTGTATTTGTTTCAAAAAGTCGGCTTTGTTCTTCAAACCTGTTGCTGTAAATCCAAATTCAATGCCTGCGGCAGCGACTCTCGATGGGTTTGTTGGAGCCAATTCCCAATGTTTCAGGTCAGTCAGTGACACTTGAAGTGCATCAACGGGGTCTTCTACGTCAAATGGATCTGGAAAATTCACTGGTAAAATCAAAGGGCTATTAGTTGTCTTGATTTCAGAAAGGCGTTGATAATCGTCGCCACTTCCTTTTATAATGAATCTTTTGCCAAACTCGAAACCAATTTTAGCGGCACGTAGCGCCTCTAACTTATCGCCGACATCAAAAACTTGTGGTATATTTTGCAAGGCATTCCACGCTTCGAGTGAGATATTTTTTTCTTCTTTTGAACCACCACCAGCATACCACTGCCCGTCCAAATATGTTTGACGAATCAAGGCAATGCAACCCATGAGTGAAGTTGGATAGAGTTGCGTCGAAGTACCTTTTGAAAACGACAAGACGTTGGCAGCAAAAGGTTTTAACAAAACATTATGCGCCCGTTCATTGCCTAAAGTAACGACTGCTGCTGAGCCACGACTAATGCCGTCTTGTTGGTTTGTGACAACTGAGCCAAAACCTACACCTCTGAGTATTTCTGCGTCTTTTTCGTTTGGATTAAAAGCCTCATGCGCGTTGAACTCCGTATTAAATGCTTCATTCCACGAATAAGCCCCTTTTTTGTTGGAGATAAACTGTTCGGCACCACGTCCACCACCTCGACCACCTTGAGCACTTGCTGCGACCATTTCGGGCATACCATAATTGCCGAAAGCTTCGATAAATGAAGGATAAATGAATTTCTTTTTGACATCAATCACCACCGCATCTTTGGGTATGGTGATGTTTGCACCAACAGCTTCAATGCGCCCGTCACGGATAAGGAGAGTAGCATTTTCAAGTTTTTCGTTCCACGATTTTACAATCGTCGCGTTTGTGAAGGCAAATAAGCCTGCTCGTTCATCAAAAACACCGTTTTGTGGGAAAGTTTTCTGCGCCATACTGAGGGGGGGCAAAACGATTGCTGCCAAGAGTATAGCCATAAAAAGTTTTATAATTGATCTCATTTATGTATTGATTTAAGATGAAATTTTAAGGCGTAATTTTAAACATAAAAATCACTTCGTTGTGAAAATAGCTTTATTTTTCGTCAAAAATGTCCTTTTCACTGCTTTTTGAAATATTTCAAAAACAAGAAACACGACGTTTATTGGCTTTTCATATTTCAAAACCATTGTCGGAAACGTTCATTTTTTGATATTTAAAATTCGTTAAACGTTATTCAATATTCATTAAAACCCTAATACCCAATTCAAGACCAACACACCCACTAAGCCAACAATACCGACTATCGTTTCCATAATTGTCCACGTTTTGAAGGTGTCTTTTAGGCTCAAACCGAAATATTCTTTGAACATCCAAAATCCTGTGTCATTGACATGGCTACACATCAAACTGCCTGCGCCGACGCTCAAAACCATCAATTCTGGTGAAATCGTTGCCGCTACTAAGGGGTCGCTTAGAAGTGGTTGAACAATACCCGCTGCCGTCAATCCTGCCACTGTTGCCGAGCCAATTGTTATGCGTATGACCGTTGCAACAAGCCAACCTAAAAACAAGGGCGATAAAGGCAAGTCTTTGAAAACCAATGATATATCACCCCCAATACCGCTGTCTTGTAACACTTGTTTGAAGGCACCACCAGCACCTACGATTAACAAAATCATCGTTGTAGCGGTTAAAGAAGCGGTGGTTTTTTCTGTGATATCTGCCATTTTTTGCCCCCGCATAATGCCAAGAAAGACGACGGCTAAACCGAAAGAAATAATCATGGAAGTAGAAGCATCGCCAACAAATTTCAATATTTGAAGGACAATACTCTCTTTTGGTAAAAAAAAGTCAGCAAATGTTCCTGCTGCCATGAGCAAAACAGGCGACAA
>JAYTMI010000316.1:0-7751 GCA_043728625.1 Saprospiraceae bacterium
TCTTTACTAATAATTGTCCGAAAAGTGCCGTTAGAAAACTCAAAAATGTCTTTAGAAAACTCAAGCCACAAAACACCCTTTTTTTCACCCCATCTACCCCTTTTTTGCTCTTTTATTTTACTTGGTAAGGCAACCCAATCCACAAAAGTGTCCCGTTGGGCATCAAAAAGACGAAAAGTATCACCGGCTAAAAAGATGCGGTTTTGCGTATCTTTAAAAACGCCTATAAATCGCTTTTTTTCTGGATTATATCGGCGAACTTCTCCATTAGGCATCAATCTTTTCAAAGAAAAACGATCTATTAATATCCAAACACTACCATCAGCACCCTCAATAATAGATGTCAAATAAGTCTCTCCACCCGCTTTTTTCAAAACAGCAGAAGTCCGATAACTAACAATTTTCTCTGTTTTTGTATCAAAATACGATAGCCGTCCATTTAACGTGTGAAACCAAATGCGCCCCTTTGAGTCCTCTGTTGTTTTTAATATTTCATTATCCGCTAAACCATCTGAAATCGTAAAATTCTGAAATCTGCGCCCATCATAACGACTCACACCATTGGCAGTGCAAAACCAAATATAACCACGAGAGTCTTGCATGCTGAAATAAACCGTGTTGTCGGGCAAACCCTCACTGATGGTCAAGTGACGAAACTCATAGGGAATACGTGCTTGCCCCACCACGAGTAACGGGAGGCATAAGCAAAAGAATATGGAAAAGTATTGTCTCAACGTCGTTTTGTTTTCGGTAAAATTAATATAGAAATGGTATGAAACTAAGTTTAACAAGTTCTTTCAAAATTAAATGTACGATTTAGTGATTATGGTTTAATTTTTGATATATCTATTTCAGGTAATTGTTTTTTTATGATTTTTTAAACATCTGATAATCAATTACTTAATAACACCGATAACACATATTAAGAGCGAGGTTTTTCTTGAAAACAGTTATTATCTCCTCTAAACTCAAAAACGATTTTCTCAATGAAAAAACTTATTCTTCTGCTCCTTATACTGAGGGGGGCATTTTTTGCCGATGCACAGTGCATTTCTGGCAATTGCGACAATGGATCTGGCACAGCCATCATCAAAAAAAAGGGTGGTATTCGTTTCACAGGTCAATTTTCAGACCGCAAACCTCATGGTCAAGGCACCGCTGAATATCCTGACGGCACCCGTTATGAGGGTTCGTGGCTCAAAGGCACAATGGACGGCATGGGTACTTTGACGCTCAACGATGGCACTATACTGAGTGGTGTCTGGCGTAACAGCCGTTTCTTAGGCACCGACCCTGGACTTATGCGTGATGCCATATTGGCTGATGCAAATCCTTCTCGCGAAAAAGATAAACGAATAACCACCACTCAAAGAACGATATCGGAAAACGTCTCACCGAGTACCCTAACATCGAACAAAATCGACGATGAAAATAAAGAGAAGACGGCTATACGTACCGATGATTTTTTAGAAAGTGCAAATTTTAACAGCCATACTGGCAATGCCATTATGACAAATGGCACAACAAATATGAACCCTACCGCAATATCCAAAGTCTGGGCATTAGCCGTTGGCGTTTCGAACTATGATATGCCTGGTATTTTGACTTTGAAATATCCGCACAGCGATGCTTTCCGTATGTATGCGTTTTGGAAAAGCCCAGAAGGTGGCTCATTGGATGATAAACATTCGCAAGTTTTAGTCAATGACCAAGCAACAAAAAAAGGTATCCTTGACTCCATGCGCCAAATGTTTATGCAAGCAGGTGAAAATGATTTGGTCACATTTTTTTATTCTGGACATGGACTCAAAGGGGCGTTTTTGCCAACAGATTATGACGGTAGTAATATTCGCCTGTTTCACAGTGAGGTCAACGACTTGATGTCTGAATGCCCTGCCAAATACAAGTTGGTCATTGCCGATGCATGTAATTCAGGGAGCTATTTAGCTTCAAAATCAGTTAATAATGATGTTTTTAGAAGCTCACAACAAGACGTGCAAGATGCTTTTTTCCGTGAATTGAATAGGTCAAGCCCAGGAACGGCATTCATTTTGTCGTCCCAAGCTGATGAAGAATCACTTGAAGTATCAACGCTGCATCAAAGTATTTTCAGTTATTTTGTGGTAAAGGGTATGAAAGGTGAAGCAAATGCCAATGATGATGAGGTTGTAACCATAAAAGAATTGTTTGATTACGTTTCTCGTGAAGTTAGTGCTTACGCATTGAATCTTGGAAAAATACAAACACCTGTTCTAAAAGGTACATTTGACCCGAATATGCCTGTGGCGATGATAAGGAAATGATAAATGGTAAATGATGAATGATGAATGATGAATGATGAATTTGTAAAACGTTGATTTTCAACAATATTACCAATTCATCATTTATCATTCATCATTTCCAAAAAGGCTTTGCCTATATTTTCTATAATATCACTCGCTAACAGAGCCTCCTGTCCTACCCTTTTGGCAGCCAAGTCACCTGCCAAACCATGTAGATAAACGCCTAATATTGCTGCTGTTTTGGGTTCATAGCCTTGTGTCAATAGTCCTGTAATAATGCCTGTCAGAACATCACCACTTCCTGCCGTTGCCATACCTGCATTGCCTGTCGAATTGAAATAACAGCACCCCTCAGTATCGGCTACTACCGTATGTGCTCCCTTAAGTAAAATATTGATTTTCAAATATTTAGCTTTACTTCGCAACAATTCTAAACGGTCGAAATCATTATCTGCTTTGCCAAATAGTCGTTCAAACTCCTTTGGATGGGGTGTTAGAATTGAATTTTTAGGAATTATGTCCAACCATTCTGGGTTTTCAGAAAGGATATTTAAGGCATCGGCATCTAAAACCACAGGACAATTAGATTCTTCCAAATACCCCCTCAGTACAGCCGCTGCTTTTTCTCTTTTTCCAATCCCACAACCTATACCAATAGCCGAATAGGATTGACAATCAATGACTTGCGACAACTCTGTCTCATTTTTATCCGCTACAACAATGGCTTCGGGCAATGATATTTGAAGAATAAGCCGATTACACAAAGGTGTTTGCACCGTCAACAAACCTACACCTGAACGCATACAAGCCCGTGCTGCTAAGACGGCTGCCCCTGCCATGCCACTACTGCCCATCACTAAAAGCGCATGGCCATAAGTACCTTTATGGTCAAATTTTTTGCGTTTTTTCAAAAATGATTGGATAAAATCAGGCGTAACAAAAACGTTTTTGGCTTCTATACTTTCTAAAAACATTTGATGCAAACCAATGCTTTTGTATTCAAAATCGCCTACAAAGGGTTCGTTTTCAGGCAATAGAAAAGCCAATTTGGGTGTTTCAAAAGACAACACACGAGTGGCTTTGATAGCTACCCCCTCAGTATGTTTATCAGAAAACAAGCCAGAAGGTAGGTCCACAGAGACTATTTCTACTTGAGATTGATTCAAATATTTAAAAAATGAAGCCCAATAACCCGTAACGGGTCGCGTCAAACCGCTGCCTAAAATCGCATCAATGACAATAATGTTGTTAGGAATAATTGGAAAAGCATTCTGTTCGAAAATATCCCCCCTCAGTATAGAAGAGTTTAAGCCTTGAATCTTTCCTAAATTTTTTGCAAAATCTACTGTTTCATTTTTAGATATTCGACAAATATAAACGCCGACATCATACCGCAGGTAATGCAAAAACCGAGTGATTGCCAAGCCATCGCCACCATTATTGCCAGTACCACAAAAGATTAATATTGGTCTTTGTGTATCATAAATCGTTGAAAACCAATCAGTAAATACTGAAGAAGCTCGTTCCATCAAGTTATATGATGAAATTGGTTCGTTTTGAATCGTAAACGAATCCCATGCGTGAATTTGGTCAGCCGTAAGTAGTTTCATCGTTATTGGTTATTGGTTATTGGAGATTGGGGATTGACCAACAAATATACGAATAACCAATCCCTAATAACCACCCAAAAGAATGCCCGCTTGTTTTTGACAAGCGGGCGAATCGGTATGTGGGATTATAATCTGTCAGGCGGGAAGCCGAGCAAATTATAGGTCGTTAGTGTATTTATTTGACGACTTGGATTTTCTTCATAATCTTTCCTTTTTCTGTCGTTACTTCTGCAAGATACATACCCGGTGCGAAATTATCAAAGTAAACCGTTGCTTGTTTGCCTTTGATATTGTTCTGACGGTTCACTTCTTTGCCCATCATATCTACGATGCGCAATGACTCGATATTATTGACACCATTCAAGTAAAAACTCATAAAGTCACTTGAAGGGTTCGGGAACATCAACAAATCGGACTCCTTAATAGGCTCATCTTTTTTGACCAACTTGATAGGAATTTCTATCTCTTTTCCTTCGATTTGAAGCATACGTCCCTTCGCATCCATCAAATACACATCATTGATGCGGATACGAAGAACAGGTCTATCGCCAACTTGGAAACCATTTAAATCATCAATAACGACTGCTCGAATCTTACTCACTTCTCCATGACCACTCGCGCCTCTATTTTGGCTTCTGGCAATACCCGTTTCGATACGTCCTCTAGTAACTATTTTGCTCATTGCTAAATAAGCATCGTAGCGAGACAACCAATTGGATTGCAAGAAATCAACTGTCAATGTATTTTCTTCAATCATATCCGCATCGTAACCCACAGAATAACTCAAGCCGCGTGCATCCACCGAAGGCAAAGCCGAAGAGCCGACCAAAACGGTGATTTCAATCATATCGCCTGGTGCTGCTGCATTCGATGTTGTCAAAACTTGCAATTCTATTTTCGTCACTTCAGGTGTTCTTTCCGCAACAATCGAGTTTACTTTACCATAGTTTGCACTAATTACAACTGTATCCAAATAACTGATAATACCATCACCATTCAAATCCACATTTTTAGCATTGACACCATTACCAAGTGTTTGTTGCCAATTTGCTGCATTAGTAGGCATCCAAGATAGATTGGCATTTGCCCTAGATGAGCCATATTGACCGATATAACTACCGACCGTCAATAAGTCCCACATATCAACGATACCGTCATGGTTTGCATCACCCGGGAATACGCAATCTGTTGAACAGATTTGGGCTGTAGCGGGTTGAAGATTAACATAGACTTTAACAACTTTACAGCCAGAACCAGACACACAGTACTCTACTTCAAAGTTATCAGATTGTCCTTCTGTCGGAGGTGTATAAACCACTTCACTCTTATTATTGAGTGTAACACGACCACCGGCACTTGTAATACCCCCATTTCTTGTGACAAAAGTCCAATTACCACCATTATCTAAAGGAATATTATATTTAAATTCGTAAGGAATACCATGATAAGCAGTCACTTGAAAAACATCTGCCGAGGGTTGATAATTAGCGACTGTTGTATGAACAATTGCCCTTTCTTTTGTACCATCAACATAAGTTACTTCATAATCGAAATTGAATGTTCCCTTGAAATTTGAATTCGATGTGATAAGAACACGACCATTCGTCAAAGAACTGACCCCATAATTAGGATTTGAAACAGGCAGTACAGTAAAACTACTTATTGGTTTTGCAATACGGTTATCATTCAGATACAGATCAGCAATCGTAGATCCGTTGATAGGAATATTAACATAATCATCTTTCAGTAAAACAGGTACAGGTGAGCCAACAACATTAATATAAACGGTATATTCTTTATAGATACCGTTCTCTGTTTTATTGAAATAAAACATTGTTGGTTCAGTACCAATAAAATTTCTACTTGGTAAAAAGGAATAAATGCCATTACCTTCTCCTCCTACCCATTGAGCTTCACCTTGTGCATTGGTTGGTGCAGCACCGCCAAAACCTTTAGGTATAGTAAAAGTAATTTTCTCACCAGGTCGAGTGAACAGTTTCATGACTTGTGCCGCGGGTGAAGGGGTTGCAGACACATCAATTGTTACCAAACCACAATCATAATAACCATTCTTATCTGTCACTGTATAGTTTACTAAAGCCACACCTTTGAAATCTTTTTCAGGTGTGAATATAATTTCAGTACTATCGGCATTAACCGCTACGGTACCATGATTATAAAGTGGTATTTTATCTATTTTCAGAATACCATTTGAGGCATTGTCGTTTGACAGTACTTTTATGCCAAAAGAAGAAGCGTTGGTCGTCGTGTGAGCATAGTCATCCGCCGCTTTCACTTGAGCAAACATTAACAGCGGCATCGTTGAGATGATGGCTGCAATGAACATCCTATATGTTATAAGCATGGGTGTATTCATCTTACAGATGTTTAAAAGTTGTAAATAAAAAAATTTTCTTTAGAGTATGCTCTCTAATAGGTCATCAAAATACACGTTGAAACATGATTTTTAAACAAATTTAAAACTACTAACATTCATAAAACAAACAGAATCAAATAAGTTATAAATTTGAGTAAAAAAAGCGTGCGTAAAATGTGAATATTAAAAAAAATAAAAAATAAAAAACGTAATTTTGATGTTCACGGGACGGATACTAAAAATCGGTAGGATTATATAATTGTTATTTGTATAATACCATAGGCAAATATCATACCAAATTTTATCTACTAAGATTAAACATATAATAAAATCATAAATTTTTTACAAAGATAATGGTTTTTCTCATATAAAATCAACTAAAAAATTCAGTTTTAAAAACAAATTTTTCAACCCCTCAGTATTTATAGCGCTCAATCAGCTTTATATTAATATTTTTACGTATATATTTGGATTTAATAAGATTTTTATCCTAATTTTGAAAACGTTAATAGACGAAACAAAAGCAAATAAATTTTTCACTTTTCACTTTTCACTTTCCATGACCGACAGCAAAATTTACAATGTACTCACACACTTCGATAAAGTTGAACAGAACCGTTTGCGAAAATACATCCGTTCGCCCTATTTTAACGTTAATGAAACCTTAATGGCGTTCTATGATGTCCTTTCTGAACATATTAATGCAAATGGTAAAGCAGGAGAGTTGACCAAAGAGCAATTATGGACGCAACTATATGAAAAGGAGACATTTAATGATGTCAGGTTTAGAAAACTTTCTTCTGATTTGTTGAAATTGGTTGAAGGTTTTTTGGGACAACAGGTCTATGACAAAGATAATTTACAACAATCAAATTTTTTATTGGAAGCTATAAATGATAAAAAAATCGAACGCTTATACAAGAGCTCAACAAGGCAGGCACAAATATGGTCTGATATAAGAAATCAAAAACCCGCAAGCTACTATTACTACCAATTTGAGATACAGAAAAAACTGTATGATTTAAACGAAGCTGAACTAAAACGTTTTGAGAAAAGTAATGTTGAAGAGATTATTAATAACCTCGATTATTTTTATTTGGCTGAAAAATTAAAATGGTATTGTAATGTCCTTAGCCGACAAAACCTTGTATCGCACGAATACAAATTGCTTTTTATAGATGAGATAATTAGTCACATGGAAAAATATTCTTATGAAAGTGTACCTCTTATTAAAATCTACTATCTAATTTTTTTAACTCAAACAGCTAACAACGAAGAACATTATTTTGCATTGAAAGATTTACTTTCCAAATATTGGATGACACTTCCATTAAAAGATGCTGAAGAAGCCTACACTACTATGTTTAGTTATTGCATAAAAAAAATGAATCAAGGAAATGCTGAATTTTATAGAGAATTCCTAAATTTATCGAAAGATTTGCTAAAAACAGATATACTTTTGGCACGTGGTGAGTTAAATCC
>JAYTMI010000317.1:0-2374 GCA_043728625.1 Saprospiraceae bacterium
GATATTGACCCAAATGCAACGGGTTGGGCAGCTGCGCGTCAAAAAAGTGCTTTAAATCCAAGCGAAATTGTGGCGCAAGCCAAAGCGATGTGTAAGGAATTTGGCTTTAAATCCATCAAACTAAAAGGGGGTGTCTTTGAACCACGTCAAGAAGTAGATGCGATATTTGCTTTACGCGAAGCCTTTGGTGAAAATGTGCCTTTGCGCATTGACCCAAATGCGCTTTGGACGGTTGAAACGTCCATCAAATACGGTCTTGAAATGGAAGGCATTATTGAATACCTCGAAGACCCGACTCGTGGGCAGGAAAATATGGCACTGGTTAGAAAAGCCCTTAAAACACCGCTGGCTACTAATATGTGTACGACATCTTTTGAGGATATTCCGCAAAGCATCGTCTTAGGTTCGGAAGACATTATATTGAGTGACCATCATTTTTGGGGTGGTTTGCGTGCTTCTATGACGCTTACGGGTGTTTGTGAGACCTTCGGACGTGATTTATCCATGCACTCAAACAGTCATTTGGGGATTTCATTAGCGGCAATGGTACATTTGGGGGCAGCTATTCCAACCATAAAGTATGCCTTAGATACACATTATCCTTGGCAGTCAGATGAAGTGATTATGGGCGGACGTATGAAGTTTGAAGACGGTTCAGTTGCTGTGCCAACAGAACCCGGACTCGGCGTAGAACTTGACCACGAAGCATTGGCGAAACTGCATCAAAATTATTTGGCTTGTGGCTTGACAAAACGAGATGATGAACCTGAAATGCAGAAGAAAGTACCGGGGTGGACGTTTAAGTCTGTTCGGTGGTAAGGACAAGGTATAGATGGAAATACTGAGGGGGTAGTTTGAATTAGGATACGTCGGATGATAAGAATGTTTTAGGATTCACGGATATGGCGTAAATCCTAAAATACTGAGGGGTCTATTTTATACTCAAATAAAAAGATAAATTAAGAAAGAAGTATATAATGCGTTGTTATTAAATGACTTATAAGTAGTCAAGATTTATTTAATTAAACCTTTTTCATGTGCTGTCAAGTCCGTACTTGCTTGGTCACTTGCATTAACAGTTTTAGCGAGTGCCAGTAAAAGTGCCGCACCAAAACGCTTAGAATCTTGCTGTTTTCGCGTTGCCCACGGTTTTATATGAGACGCAGCGATGCCTGCTTGTGTGATGTCATGGTAATGTATATGCAATACCCAACTTGCCTGTTCATTATTGATAAAGACATGCCATTCACGCGTTGCAGGTCCTGTAGGCTTACTTTTTTTATCGTCAATTTCTTGTTTAGTTCTAAATGTTTCAACATGTTGTAACGCCACTAATTTGTCGGCTAAAGCCGTTTGCAATGTCATGCCTTTTCCAAAATTAGCTTTAAATAAGGCTATGGCTGCGGCTCTTAATTTTACTTTCTCTTTTTCAAGGTTTTGCTTTATCTGCGCGACTTTTGTACCTACGTCATCGCCTTTTTTGAATACGGCTTGAACGGCAGTCCATTCCACATAAGAATAATTCAATAAAATACTTCTAATCTGTGCGGCTGATTTTGCCCAAGCTATCAATTCATCCCCTTCTTCAGTTGTCCAAAACCCCACTCGATTGCCAATAATATCATTAATTTCTTTTAAATCAACAGCTGGAATATCCGCTTTTTTGATGCGTTGTATCGTCGAGTCTGAAACACTATTGGGCATTTCTTCTTTTTTTTGTACCGATTGAGCACCCATCTCATCGGCTTCTTTTTCCAATCCCACATCATCATTGATAGCAGCACCTTTCATTTGCAAAGTTGGCGTTACCCTGCCTTGTTTTTGTTGAACCACATGCCAAGCTTCATGCGGCAGATGCTTTTCTTGTCCAGAACCAATATGAATATCATGACCTTGTGTATAAGCTAAAGCGTTGATTTGTTCAGGTTTATCAGAGTTGTAATGCACTTTCACATCACTCATATCTATACCTGATAAAGATTCCACATTGTTTTTTAAGGTATCGGGCAGACCTGTTTTATTTTTTGCCGTGTGTTTCGGTGTCTCCACAGTCGAACCATTTTTGGTCTGAATAGGTGTTTGATTTTTAGTGGAATGTGTATAGTTGAAAAACGCATTTTTAGGCGTTTTCGTAAAAAAGGCATCATCTACTTTCTGAACAACGCCAGAAGTAGGAGAAGCATTGAAAAGAGGTTCTTGATGTGAAAGACTTTTATGATTAGGTATAGACACTTTTCGTTTCATTGGTAGATATGGTTTTTTCTATTCAAGACACAAGATAAATTGTTTTTGTTTGTTTTTGCAAATATCTGAACGTTTTTATACTTCGTTAGGGCATTTTATATTGTAGTATAAGTTCGGTATGAAGTCTTAA
>JAYTMI010000318.1:0-3129 GCA_043728625.1 Saprospiraceae bacterium
CGATTGTTGGTCGCTTTGAAATAGCTATCTGCTAACGAGCGCAAAGTGTGAAACATCATTCTATCCATTTCTTCGACTTGCATGTCCTTTGTCCACAAATCTATTTTCAAAGTGTCCCGACTTTCTTTATCGAGGAATGAAACCAACATAGCCTTTGCTTCTTGCACTGGATAACCCGCAGGCGCATCTGATGAATGCCATTTGATTTCTATCGGAAAATTATCCTTATCTAAACCAACTTCGATGTTTATTTTCGATTTTTTAACAACCATTTTTTTTAATGATAAATTATGAATGATGAATGATGTGCAGTAAGTTTAAATAACCTCTGCAACAACAAAGGTACTGCCACCAACATAAACTAAATCGTTTGTTTTAGCACGTCGTTTTGCTGCTGCTAATGCCCTTTTTACTGAGGGGTATGCTTTCCCTTTCAAACCTAAGATGGCGGCTTGTTCTTTCAAATCCTCGGAAGGCATACCTCTTGGAATATTCGCTTTACAAAAATAATAAGTCGCATCAGGCGGTAATAAACTCAACATTTTTGAAATGTCTTTGTCTTTCACCATACCCAAAACGATGTGTAATTGATTAAAAGTCAATGACTTTAATTGAGACATTGCTAAACTCAAGCCCCCTTCATTGTGTGCCGAGTCGCAAAGAATAATTGGTTCACGATGTATGATTTGCCATCGCCCAATGAAGTTCGTTAGGGACTTTAATGCTTCAAAACCTTTATGAATCGCTTTAGTCCAATGCCCCCCCTCAGTATAAGAAGTAAAAAAGGGCAATGTTTTTAAAACGTCAATGGTTTGTAATACTGTTGCGACATTTTTAGATTGATAAGCACCATTTAGATTGACTTTCAATCTTGAAATGTCCTCTTTTTGATTAACATCTTTATGTTTTACATCAAAATTAGAAAACTCTAAATCACTCTCAACGAGTTGAACATCAAAGTTTTGCGAAGCAAAATGAATAGGTGCATCACATTCTGCTGCTTTTTGAAGAAAAACAGGCGTTGTTTCCGTTTGTTCCTCACCTATGACCACTGGCGTATGATGTTTGATAATCCCTGCTTTTTCAAAAGCAATAAGCGGCAAAGTATTGCCCAACATATCTGTATGGTCAAAACTAATATTTGTAATAACTGATACAAGCGGCGAAATAATATTCGTCGAATCCAAACGTCCACCCAAACCGACTTCGATGACTGCAATATCCACCCCCTCAGTAGCGAAGTAATCAAAAGCCATTGCGACCGTCATTTCAAAAAAAGAAGGTTGAATGTCTTCAAACAAAGGGCTATGCTGTGCGACAAACTCTTTGACATACTTTTTAGACACATATTCGCCATTTATCTTTATCCGTTCCCTAAAATCTCTATAATGAGGCGACACATAAAGCCCCGTCTTCAAACCCAATGACTGCAACACCGCCGCTAATAGATGTGCTGTCGAGCCTTTCCCATTCGTCCCAGCTACATGAATAGTCGGAAATTTTGTTTGTGGATTGCCCAAAGCAGCGCACAAAGCCAACGTGTTTGTCAAGTCTTTTTTAAAAGCCGACGACCCAACCCGTGTAAACATGGGCAATTGCTGATACAAATAGTCAATGGTTTGCTGATAAGTCATTGATAATGAGCCTATTTTGATAGAGTGTTTTAAGAAGCCGCAAAGAAACAAAAAAAAGGAGAGACATTTAATGTCTCTCCTTCACAAACATACTATAGAAAACTAAGACCTCGTGTGAAGCCTCTATTTTACAATAAAATTGTACGTTATCGTTCCGCATTGTTTGTCTGCGCTGCCTGCTTCAAAACGGTATTGTCGCGCATTGCGTTTAGCAGCTTCTATCAAATCATCGTCCGTCGTCGTTGAGCCGACTGCCTTGAAATCAGCAGAAACCACTGTACCAGTTGAATTGACGCAAACAGACAACACAACACGCCCTTGTTTCTGCGAATTTTCTTGCAAACGTGGTGCAGAACGCACACCACGACTGCCGAAACCATTGATACTTCCAGCCCCACGTCCCATACCTTCTAAGACTTTAGAGTTCGGGTCACCATCAGGTTGTCCTTGGTTGCCAGGTTTGCCTGTATTACCTTGACCTGTGCCTGTGCCGCCGCCGCCATTAGTACCACTTCCAGAACCTGTGCCGAAACGACCTTTGAATTTATCTTTGGCTGCTGCTTCTGCTTGGCGTTGTGCTTGTGCAGCTGCTTCTGCTTGTTGTTTTGCACGAGCAGCTGCTTGCTCTTGGTATTTTTGTTCCTCTGCTTTTTGACGCGCTTGTTCGGCTTGACGACGAATGACCGCAGCATTAGGGTCTTCTGTAGTTTCCACTTTTCTGGGTGGCGTGGAGGGTGTCGGCTTCACAAAAACAGATTTTGGTGGCGGTGGCGGTACGGGTACTGGACTGGGCTTCGTTTCATTGTTTCCGGCATCTGGGTCGGGTAGCCCTGGAGCCGGATTGTTGCCGCTACCTTGATTGGGCAACCCCAATGCTGGTCCACCACCTAATAACTCTTGCGGTAACTCAACTTGAATTTGCGTATTTTCGATAGACCTCATAGGCTTTCCCATCGGAAGAAAGAACAAGATGCCCAGTAAGACATGCAGTGTCAAACTCATCAGTGTTGCTTTCTGATCGTTATGGTCTTCTTGTATTTTTTCTTTATTATCCATCTTTCAATTGACAATTTATCGTTTTACAAACAATTTTTAGTGAAATAAAAATATGTTTATTCTTGAAATTCAGTAATTTATTCAGCAGTCGCATGGAGAACTGACGTAATGCCAAGCGATTGCGTCATATCCAATATTTGAACCACTTTTTCAACAGGTGCTTTAGAATCAGGTGAAACAGTCACTTTGTAATCCTTTTTTTTGGCGATGTTGCGCTCTAAGAATAACTTGATTAACTCCGGTTTATTTGTTACACCGTTGAGAATAAAGCTGCCGCTTGCCGTAATACCAATATCATCAAGACGTTCAGTTGTTGCTGCTTTCTTAACTGCTGTTGCATTGGATGGCAGCGTTAGATTCAACGCACTCGGATGTACGAGGGTCGAAACCATCATAAAAAAGATGAGCAAAATGAAAATGATGTCCGTCATCGAACTCA
>JAYTMI010000319.1:0-3249 GCA_043728625.1 Saprospiraceae bacterium
CAATGACAATAATAAATCAGCAATAAACAATAATCAATCATAAAATGCCCGAACAATTCATGCGACAAATTTCGCTCTACACACTCACCATGATTGCAATAGGGTCGAGTATCGGCTCAGGTATATTCAAAACGCCCTCTGAAATTGCGGGTTATCTGCCTGTCGAAGGTTGGATGTTTGCCGTTTGGATTGTCGGCGGACTCATTGCCTTATGCGGTGCTTTGACATTTGCAGAAATTGCTTCACTTTATCCAAAAGCAGGTGGTTTTTACGTGTTTTTGAAAGAAGCCTTTGGCGAATTACCTGCTTTTTTGTACGGTTGGACGATGCTTGTGGTGGTCAATACTGGTTCTTTGGCGGCTTTAAGCTTGGTTTTTGCTTCATATCTCAATTTTTTAATACCGCTTTCGGAGACGATGCAGGTCTTTGTCGCCATTTCTGCCATTGTGGTTTTGACAATAATGAACGTTTTGGGTGTGCGTTTGGGTGGGCTTTTTGCCAGTATTTTTACTACGGCAAAACTGTTGGGCATATTTATCGTTGTCGTTATTGGTGTTTTATTGGGTTATAACAATGTGAATTATGCTGATTTGACTTGGACGGGCAACACTCAAAACCTGCCACTAATTTCTGCTTTTGGTTTGGCTTTGATTGGAACAACTTTTTCTTATGGTGGCTACCAACATGCTACTTTCATAGCTGCAGAAGTCAAAGATGCGCAACGTATTGTACCTCGGGCGATGCTTTTAGGGATTTCGGTGGTGTGTTTAGCTTATTTGACCATCAATATGGCTTATTTACGCCTTTTACCGATTGCTCAAATCACGACTTCGGGTAGTGTCGCTTCCGATGCTGTTTCAGTGGCTTGGTCGGCGGGTGCGACGTTTATAGCCTTCTTAATAGTCCTTTCAGTTTTAGGCACAATCGGCATTTATATCCTTACAGCACCACGTATTTATTTTGCTATGGCTGATGATGGCTTGTTTTTCAAGCAATTTGCCACCATTCATCCACGTTACAAGACCCCTCAGTATGCCATCATTTTTCAGTCGTTGTGGACAATCGTTTTGCTCCTTTTTTGGAAAACCTTTTCTGATCTCATCACTTATGTAGTTTTTATTGATACGGCTTTTTTCTTTTTAACTGCTGCGACAATTTTTGTTTTTAGAAAAAAAATCAAAGAGACAACTTCAGCTTATCGCACCATCGGCTACCCTTTTACACCATTAATTTTTATGGGTATGAGCGCTTTTATTGTCATCAATACATTGATTGAAAAACCAGTTCAAGCCTTTGCGGGTATTGTCTTTTTAGGTATTGGCGTTGTCGTTTTTTATGCTTTTAAAAAGAAAAGGTCAAATGAAAAAAGTTAAGTAAATAAACAAAACTCATGAGATAACATACGAAAAACGCTCAACTATCAAGCAGTTGAGCGTTTTTTTATTGCGAAATTTTTAATTTCTTACGTATGACGAATACCCAATTTCTCGCAAATGGCACGGTAACGAGCGATGTCTTTGTCGTGCAAATACGCCAAAGTACGCTTGCGTTGACCAACCAAAGCCAACAATGCACGGCGGCAAGAGTGGTCTTGTTTGTTGGTTTGAAGATGCTTAGACAATTCCGCAATACGGAATGTGAATAAAGCAACTTGACCCTCTGTTGAACCAGAGTCTTTTTCACTTTTTCCGTGTGTACGGAAAATTTCTTCTTTCTTTTCTTTTGACAGATAAATTGCCATTGTCTTGTTTTTTTAAAATTGTTAACCAAATACGATTACGAAAATCTGTTTTAGCTCATAAAGCGGCGCAAAGATAGACTTTTAATGATGAATAATTTAATGGTGAATGGTGAATTTTTAAAAATAATTATTCTTCATTAAATTATTCACCATTCACCATTAAATAAAAAACCCTCGCGCAATCGTAAGATTGGCGAGGGAACTACGGTTTTTGGAACCCCATTTATTAAACCTCATTTTGTTAACCTTCTGTCATTGGGACTTGGGTTCAAAATAGAAGTAACAACTATTAAAGTTTGATTAACTTATTCATAAAAATATCTTAACAGTTTAACAATGGGCTCTCATTTGCTTATACAAATATAAAACGGATTCTAAAAAAAAATGCTGCTTTCGTAAGAAAACAGCATTTTTTGTGTGTTAATGATGCATTGTAATAATATTACAAGGCATTTCCGTACTACCAGCCATTATTATTGACGATAAGTTCAGACAAATCGAAGACCATAATATCGTCTTGTTTGTCCTTCGCTTTCATCCCATCAGACAACATGGTGATACAAAATGGGCAATTTGCTGCAACTATTGTGGCATCAGTTTCTAAAATTTCGTCTGCTCGTTCAATGTTAATCCGCTTGTCGCCAGGCTCATCTTCCTTGAACATTTGCGCACCACCTGCACCGCAGCACAAACCATTAGTACGGCAACGTTTCAACTCCACTAATTCAGCATCTAATTGCGCTAAAACTTCACGTGGTGCTTCGTAAATGCCATTCGCACGTCCAATATAACAAGAATCATGGTAAGTAATTTTTTTACCTTTAAAAGCACCGCCTTCAATTTTCAAGCGTCCTCCGTTGATGAGGCTTTGTAAATATTGCGCATGATGCACGACTTCATAATGCCCACCAAGTGCAGGATATTCGTTTTTTAAAGTATTGAAACAATGCGGACACGCGGTGACAATCTTTTTGACCCCATACATATTCATCGTCGTGATGTTCTGCAAAGCCATCATTTGGAAAATAAATTCATTGCCCGCTCGACGTGCGGGGTCGCCTGTACACATCTCTTCGTTGCCCAAAATGGCAAAATCAATGCCCACTTCGTTCAATATTTTTGAAAAAGCAATGGTCACTTTTTGCGCCCGCGCATCAAAACTACCTGCACACCCAACCCAAAACAATACTTCTGGTTGACGGTCTTCGGCAGCCAACATTGCCATCGTTGGGATAGTTAATGGTTTAGTCATAATCGTGAATAGTGAATGGTGAACAAGGGGATTTCAGATTTAAACTGTTGAACTTTGACATCCGAAGTTTTACCCCCCTCAGTATAAATTGTTAAAAGAGCGAAATTTCGCCCTTTTTGAAAGTTTAAAAGTAGAACAAGGTTTCTGAAAAACAAAATGCCGCCGAATAAAAATCTTCGGCGGCACGTCATTTAATAATTAAATGAAAATAAATGAATGAATGACTTCTTATAATCAATTGATAATCAATAACTTG
>JAYTMI010000320.1:0-3769 GCA_043728625.1 Saprospiraceae bacterium
AACACAAATTTGTTCAACAGATACAAAAAGAAAAATGTCAATGTCAAGTTGCCGATGCCAAAATTAATCATATAACCCACAAAAATCATTACTAAGAAAACAAGACAAGTAATGAAAAAACCGCGTGTCGCTTTCTTTTGTTTCCCTTCTGGATGTGGCTTCATAAAGTCAACTGCAAACACTGGGTTGATGATATAAGCCACAATAAGTGAAGCAAAAAGTGTCACAATCATCGTTATCGGTAAGTAAAACATGAATTTACCAATCGTTCCCTGCCAAAACGCCAATGGAAAAAACGGCGCAAGGGTGGTCAATGTACCCGATAAAACGGGTAAAAAGACTTCACCTGCCGCAAGTTTTGCCGCTTTTTTAATCGGCACTTTACCATTGGCAAAAATGCGATGCGTGTTTTCTATGACCACAATGGCATCATCTACAACGATACCGAGCGCGAGAAGGAAGGAGAACAAAACAATCATATTCAATGAAAATGTTTTGTAACCCAAAAACGCTGTAAATAAAGTCGGCTCAAACAAAAATGCCACTGCCATAGAAAGCGGTACGGACAAAGCCACAAACAAGGCGTTGACCGTCCCCATAAAGAACAATAATATAAGTGTTACGAGGATAAAACCAATGATAATCGTATTGATAAGGTCATCAAGCGTTACCCGTGTCCTTGTTGATTGATCGCCTGTGATACCGATTTGAAGTTCTTTTGGAAAGGATGTTTGCTGCAATTCATCACAAATACGCTTGATTTCGTCGCTGGCAATGATGAGGTTTTGACCGCCCCGCTTGATAACATTGAGCGAAATCACGTTTTTGCCATTGAACCGAGCATAACTTTTCGGCTCTTCGTACGTGTCTTTTACTTCGGCAATGTCTTTCAAGCGCACAATCGCACCACTACCACCCCTCAGTACAATCTCTTGAATTTGGCGTGGATTTGTGAATTGACCCGAAATAGACATATTGCGTTTGACATTGTTCATGTCCACGTTACCGCCCGAAATCGTCATATTTTCACTCGATACTGCCCGTTCTATGTCCGTCAATGTCAACATATTAGACGACATTTTGTACATATCCACATTGATTTGGATTTCTCTATCGAGCGCACCGACGATGTCCACACGGCTGATTTCTTTCATGCCTTCGATGCGGTCTTTCACGATATCTGCGTAATATTTCAACCTATCGAGGCTCAAATCGCCTGAAACGTGCACATTCATAATCGGCACTTGCGAAATATCAATATCAATGACCGTCGGTTTCTCCCGCAAATCGGAGGGCAAAGACGCTTTGTCCACCGCATCCTTGACACGCTGTTTGGCGAGTTGCACGTCCTCCGTTGTGTTGAATTCACACATCACAGACGAGAAGTTTTCAACCGAGTTTGAAGTCACTTTTTTCAAACCTGGAATGGCTTTCACCTGTTTTTCAATTTCTTTCGAAATCAAAGACTCCACATTTTCAGGCGACGTACCCGGATAAATCGTGTTCACCATGATTTGTGGAAACACAACCTCTGGAAATTGTTCCTTCGGAATATTGATATACGCCATCGTTCCTGCAACCATCAGGAATAGAGTCAAAAGATAGACAGACGTTTTGTTGTCTATTGACCAACTCGAAGGCTTAAATTCTTTTATTTTGTCAAGCATGACTGTATATTTTGACCGTCTGAAACGGATGTTTTACAAAAAAATGGGCTAAATACTGAGGGGGGTGTTTAATTAGTCGCTACTTTATCCCCATTATTCAAGTCTTGATAACCCACAACGACCAATTTATCACCTGCTTTCAAGCCTGTTAAAACTTCGCAATTTGCACCATATTGTTGCCCCACTTTGACATCTAAACGTTTGGCATAACCACCTTCTTCAACCATGACAAAATCTTGATTCGATAGGTCTTTTTGTATCAAATTGATAGGAATAACCATCGCTTTTGGATTCGAATAGTTGACAACTTTCACCACCGTCGCCATATTAGGCAACAAGCCAGGTTCATTTGACCGAATCGGAATTTCCACTTTCACTGTTCGATTTGCAGGATTGACACCCGCACCAATGTAGCTGATTTTTGAAGAAATTTCTTTGTTAATATCTGTAAACTGCACCAAAACACTGTTACCAACTCGTAATTTGCCAACATAAGTTTCAGGCGCATCAACACGTACTTTAAGTTTAGAAAAATTGACAATCTTAGCCAAAGCCATACCCGGTGCTGCACCCGAACCAATTTTCATCGGTACTTCATCCACAATACCCGAAATCGGTGCTTTGATTTGGTACATTTCGCGGCTTTTTTGTAGTGTAGCCAGCCCTTTTTCTAAGGATTCTTTATTGTTTTTGGCAGAGAGGTACTGCACTTCCGAACCGATATTTTGCTTCCAAAGTGCCTCTTGTTTCGTAAAAACGTCATTGGCGAGTTCCCAACGTTTTTTGATTTCGTCCATTTGGCTTTGCATCATATCGTCGTCAATTTCTGCCACCGTTTGACCCGCCGTTACGCGGTCGCCAACTTTAATATACACTTTTGTAATCGAACCAGGCACTTTGGCATTGACATAAACTTCGTCTTCTGCAACAACTGCCCCTTGCAGTTCAATAAAACTGTTGAATACTGTGGGCATTACAGATGCCGTAGAGATATATTTTATTTTCTCTTTCCGTGTCGTATCCGATGCGCCCAACTCTTTTTCAAGCGCAGAAATTTGAGCCGATATATCAGCTTGTTTCACTTTAAGTTCAGCGAGTTGCGCTTTTTTGTCAACTCCTTTTCCGCCACAGGCGGCAAAAATAGCTGTAATCAAAAGGAGTGAAAGTATCTTTTTCATAAAAGTCGTATTTTATATATCGTTGATAATGAATTAATTAACAGGTAATTTCTTATAAAAATCGAAAAAATACTGAGGGGTCTTCTAAGTATCGGATATTTTTAAAATATCCGATACTTAGTTTTGTCCACAAAAATTTATATTGAATCGAGTACCATGTTCGGGGAACTTTGAAAGTTCCCCGAACATAAATACCCGCTAAAATCATTTCCCTAAAGCCTTTTGCAAACTCTTTTGAGCCGTCAACAAATCGAACTGCGCTTGTCGAACATTCTGCTGCGCTTGATAAAGCTGTTGTTCTGCCGTCGTGATTTCAAGGCTCGAACCGATACCATTTTTATACTTCGTTTGCGTTGTTGTATGAATCCGCTCAGCCAACGCTTCGTTTTTCTTTTGAGATTCAAGGCGGCGTTGTGCATTTGTATAAGAAATACGGGCGTTCAGCACTTGCAAAGTCACGGCACGTTCAAAGTCCGCTTTTTGAAGTTGTGCCTTTGCCAAAGCAATTTTTGCACGCTCGATTTTATGCTTCTTTTCGTTGCTGTCCCAGATATTCATCGTTGCTTTGAAACCGACAAGTCCTTGTGGCAACCAATATTTATCTTTACTTTTTGAAAAATAATTGTCACTATTATAGTTACCTGTCCAGTTTGCAAAGCCTACAAGAGTTGGTAGATAGCCCGATTTTTCAAGTTCAATATTGAGTTGTTGCAGCTTTTCGCCTGTCGTAATAACTTGATATTCCTTGCGCAGTGTGTAGTCAATCTTACCAGTCAAGTCTTCTTGTATAGCGGGTTGCAACAAGCTGTTGAGGTCATCAGACGGCTCGATGCCTTTGTTCATCGGATAGCCAATAACCATCTTTAAAGCGTTGATAACCAACGCTTTCTGTCGGTCAAGACTCTCGCGTTCTGTTGTCAAATT
>JAYTMI010000321.1:0-3938 GCA_043728625.1 Saprospiraceae bacterium
AAAGTTAGAAAAACCAGAATAGTTACTATTGATTTCATATTTTATGATTTAAAAGTTATTCACAAACTTAGATAATTATTTAGAAATAATAGTAGTTAGTCTCAATTGAAAAAAAACTCTTCTGTTTGTTCCATAACTTATTGATTTTCAATTTATTTATCTTTGAAACCTTATAGCCCCCCTCAGTATAAAAGCCGTTTTAAGCCAAAAATACTGTTGCGGAACGAAATCCCAATACAGTCGAGAAGGGGGATAATGAGGATAATGCCACCAAAAAGGTCGCTAAATCTAACGCACCATCATTTAAACCCTCAAATCAAGTATTTTGGACAAAACATACAAGATTTTGAAAATGATGTTTTACTTTTAACACTCAACGATATCAAAAATTATTAAAAATGAAAAACACACTTCTGTTTCTTTTCTCGATGGGCATAACATCGGTTTGCGCTCAAAATCTCTCCGAAGTTCAAGCCCAAATCATTCATTGGGACAGCTTAACCGCTAAAACTGAAAATGGTCGTACACGAAGACTACTTGTAGAAGGCACGACGACACACCTTAAATATTTTAGGGTTCATGCCACAACCATTGAGCCTGGCACTGCCCCCAATCCACCACATCCGAATAAAGATGCCGACGAGTTGATTATCGTTAAAGAAGGTAAAATACAAATGACCATTGGTGACAAAACAAAAGTGATTGAGACAGGTGGCGTAGCAGTTATATTGGCAGACGAAGTGCATAGCATTCAAAATGTTGGCGATAAACCCGCGACTTACTATGTTTTCCGCTATCAATCCAAAATGCCTACTGATATAGTACGTGGTCAAAAAGCAGGCGGCTCTCTTTTGCTCAATGAAACAGATTGTCCTTTCAAAGCCCATGATAAAGGAGGCCGTCGTGACTATTACAATCGTTCAACAACACAATGCTCTGCTTTTGAAATGCACACCACCGCACTCAATGCGGGTTTAGAAAGCCATCAACCACATACACACGTGACAGAAGAAGCTCTTTTGATTACAAAAGGTATGATAACAATGGTCATTGATTGCAAAATTTATCAAGCCAAAGCAGGAGATTTGGTCATTTTATCGTCCAATATTCCTCATGCGCTTATCAACACGACGGGTGCACAATGTGCTTATTTTGCTTTTACTTGGAAGTGATGGGTTTTTACCTCCCCTCAGTATAAAAGCCTTTTTTAGTCAAAAATACAGCTGGGGTATAATAAACCTAAACCCTATTATTGGTTTTAATCAATCTAAAAATCAAGCGTTTTGGATAAAAAATCTAAGATTTTGAAGACCAAACGCTACTTTTAACATTCATCTTTATCTAAAATCATTAAAATGAAATCAAAACTAATTTATTGCTTTTTCGTCATTTTTTGCATTAATATTTCAGTCATTCACAGTCAGCCCAATACAGATAATGCGGTTATCAAGACCATTAAAATAAAAGACCACATCCACATGCTACAATGGTCAGGTGCGGGTAATATGATGCTGTTGTCAGGCAAAGACGGTAATATCCTAATTGATGACCAGTTTGCTCCCTTGTCTGAAAAAATTAATGCGGCTATTCAAGCGGTCAATCCTGGTGCGGTTAAATTTCTTTTTAATACCCACTACCACGGCGACCACTCGGGCGGCAATGCCAATTTTGCCAAAATGGGCGCAACGATTTTTGCACATGCCAATGTCAGAGCGCGTTTGTCAGGTGATTCTACAAAGGTAACATTCCCTAAAAGCCCTAAACCCGAACCGATGAGTGCTTGGCCTGTTATTACGTTTAATGAGGGCATGAATGTGTATCTAAACACAGAAGATGTCCTTATTTTTCATGTGGATAACGCGCATACCGATGGCGATGCCCTGTTTTATTTACCCAAAAGCAATGTATTGCACGCAGGTGACTGCTTTATGAAAGGTCGTTTTCCGTTCATTGATCGCAATTCAGGTGGTTCCGTAGATGGTTGGTTAAAGGCGGTTTCACGTGTTTTGACCATTATTGACGATGAAACCATTATCATTCCCGGTCATGGTGACTTAGCCAATAAAAAGGATTATGAAGAAGTCCGTGATGTTGTCATGTTGGTACGAGATGGCGTTAAGAAAAACATCAAAGCAGGGCAAACCCTTGAGCAGATATTGGCGATGAAATTGACCAAAGAGTATGATACCACCATTGGCAGCGGTTTTATTAAAGGCGATGCCTTGATTACGACCATGTTCAATGAATTGAAGGATGGGAAGTGAGTAGGATAAATGAAATCGAAGTATTTTATTCGTCGAGACAGAAACCACCCTCAGTATTTTCGGCATTTTAAGCCTTTTTCATTATAAAATATGCACCTTTATTATGTTTTTTTAAAAATATAAAACAATAACAATATGAAAAACCTATTTCTCTTCTGCTTCATTTGTTTGTTTTTTGAGCTTTCAGCCCAAACAGGCAAAGTGTCTGATAACCTTTCGCTGCCCAGCAAAGTCCTCAATATGGAGCGAAAATATGCCATTTATTTCCCGCCTGACTATGAAACTTCGACGAGAAGTTATCCTGTACTTTATTTGTTACATGGCGGTGGCGACGACCAAACAGGGTGGGTACAGTTTGGTGAAGTCTTGAGCATTACGGACAAAGCAATAGCCGAAGGTAAAGCAACGCCGATGATTATCATTATGCCCGATGCCAATACAACGCGGCGCGGCTACTCAAATAATGCCACTGGCACGTGGCAATACGAGGACTTTTTCTTCAAAGAATTGATGCCTTTTGTTGAAAAAAAATACCGCATCAAAGGCGAAAAACGATTCAGAGCTATTGCAGGGCTTTCGATGGGCGGCGATGGCAGTTTTACCTATGCTTTGCATCATCCCGAATTATTTTCATCGGCTTGTCCCCTCAGTGCTGGCACAGGTCCTTTGACTATGGATATTGCCAAAACCAATGTCAGAAGAGCCGATTCTACGGCTACGGATGTACAAATTGAAGCATTCTATAAGCGGCAAAGTGTCCTTGAATTGGTCAATAATACACCCGATACGCTTAAAAAAGCAGTGCGTTGGTACATTGATTGTGGCGACGATGACTTCTTATACGAAGGCAATTCGCTCGTGCATATTGCTATGCGTAAGAAAGAAATTCCACATGAATTTCGTACCCGCGATGGTGGACATACGTGGACTTATTGGCGGCAAGCCTTACCAGAGGTTTTAGAGTTTGTGTCGCAGGCGTTTCATCAGTTTTGATCTACAAAAATGGGCAGAAATAGAACCTTTATTTTATGTCAAAGGTTTGATAGAAGAGGGTATTTTTGAAGATTATAATCCCAAAAAACTATTTAATGGTTTTTTGATCATGCAAAAAAATGAATTTTAATCAATACATTAATGATATTGTCAATGAAAAAGGAAAACGATATTTCAGAAGCATCAAACATGTCAATAGGTGCAAGCCCAATGACGAAAGAAGAGATTTTACAGACTGAAGCAGTTCTTAAAAACGCTTTTTTCAAGGAAAAATATAGAACTGGATTAAAAAATCTTGTCAAAAGCGATATGAAGCTTTTCAAAAAACAATACCCAGAATGGCAACTTAAAGATGTACTTGTTGCTGTCATCAAAGATTTCAATCCAGAATTGCCTTCTGCCATTTTGCTTGAAATGACTCAATTCATAATCTCTGAATGGGAAAATACCCGTCAAAAAAAACTTGCTGTTTGTTGAACTTCCCTTAATGAAAAAGGGTTTATATTTGGCTTAAAGTCATAAAAAAACAACTTTAAGCCACATATAAACCCTCATTTATCCTAAGACAAAACCTATTATTTCCCTACATAAGTCAACCGATAAATCTTATTCCCCCAATCATCTGAAATCAAAAGAGAACCATCTAAAGCGACTTGTACATCCACAGGACGACCAAAAAGG
>JAYTMI010000322.1:0-2029 GCA_043728625.1 Saprospiraceae bacterium
TATCGCTCGTGTGCAAGCGGCGGAACATTCTAAAAATTTCCTCTTGATACTCAGGAGCTATGCCAATGCCATTGTCGCGTACCCAAAATGTGGTTTTTCCTTTGATAATTTCGCAGCCGACGGTAATATTAGGTTGTTCAGAATCATTGTATTTCAAGCCATTGAGAATAAGATTTTGCCAAATGAGTGTCAGCAGCGAAGCATGCCCTTTCACGTGCGGCAAAGTATTTATTTCAAAGGATGCATTTTTTTCACCTAAATAATGGCTATTATTATTTAAAATATCCAACACAATTTCGTTCAAATCCAAAGATATAGGGTCACCTATATTTTTATCCATCCTCGAATAGTTCAATAAATCCTCTATCAATTGAGTGGATTGTCGCACACCTGATTGGATAAATTGAGCATATTCAAAATCTTTATCATCGAATTTGAGCTTATTCCTTTTAATCAAAATCTGAGTAAACGAATTGATATTGCGTAACGGTGCTCTCAAATCATGAGACACAATAGAGGCAAATTCCGTCAATTCCCGATTGCTTCGCATTATTTTTTCCTCCTTTTCTTTCTCTCTTTTTAGGGCTAATTGTAGCTCGGCAGTGCGTTCATTGACGCGCTGTTCAAGCAATTGATTTTGTTTATTGATAATGTTTTGTTTTTCACTTAAAGAGAAAATGGCGTGTTCCTGCACTTCTTCTTTTTCAGCAGCCAATACTTTAAAACGGTGAGCAATGGCAATCGTTAAAAATAAGACTTCGAGCAAAATTCCGGTATATAAAATGCGCTCATTATCAATATGCCAATTGATATAGTTAAAAAATTTCAAGAAAATTATAATAATACTCATCAGCCTCAATCCACCGCCGAGCATATAATATTTAGCTGAAAAATTGCCTTTTCGCCATGATTGATAAGCTACCAATAAACTGATAGCAATAATCGGGAGAGCTACTGAATGCGTAAAATTGATACCAAATTGAATATCATAGAAAGAATAAAAAAAGACAGCAATTTTGGCGAAAACAATATAAATCAATACTTTATAATATGCCGGCAAAAGATTTTTCACTTTCAAAAGATGCATCGTAAAAACACAAGCTAAAATGCTCGGAATCATATTGAAGATGTATAAAAGAGGATTATACTGAGGGGTATCGTAGAAAAACCACTCGTGCATATTGCCATTGAAAGATGTCAACATACAAAGCATACTGAGCATATAAAAGGCATACCAAATATAAAGTGCTGTTCGTTGAGCAAAATAAATAGAAAAATTGAGCAAGATAACCAAGACAATAAAGCCATAAAAAAAACCATAAAATACATCAGCACTATGGTAATTTTTCAGAATGGCTCTTTCAGTGCCGACCCTGATTCTATATGAAGTGGATAAACTACTGACGAGGCGTATATAATAGGTGTGAGGCTTATTTTTTTGACCCAATAGTTCGAGGTTTTGATTGGTATGTTCGATGCTTCTTTCACTGAATGGCATCAATTGCCCTGTCTGAGTTTTCACCATCCGACCATTTTCATCGATGGCATATAAGCTAATAGAATCGGCAACTATAGGGTTGAAATCTATAAAAAGCTTTTGAGAAGTTTGGTTATTAACGCTGAATTTTATCCATAGTACACCCGTTAGAAAGTCACTGATGGCGTTTTTATTAAGCGAATTAAATACAATATCTTTGTTATTATTGTTTAGAATGTCTTCAATGCCGATTGTCTGCCCTTCCCCTTGCTTGAAACAAAGAATATTCTTTTTGACGTCAATCATCTCATCTTTTGAAATATTAATAACTGTTTGCGATTTCAGAATAAGCGACTGAATTAATAATAAAACCCCAATAATTGCAATTTTCTTCATTCTTTGTAATTATGTATAAGTAGCCTAAGCATAGTATTGATTATGATTTTGTTTATTATCAAATACTGTGACAAAGTGCAGATTAAAACAGCAAAAACACATAATCGGGCTTTTCTGATGTATTTAGTTAACTATTCGATGCAACATTAACAATCA
>JAYTMI010000323.1:0-10510 GCA_043728625.1 Saprospiraceae bacterium
TGAAATTATTCAAAAAACCATTGGAGAAGTGAATGCCAATCGCTCTGATTTTGGAATGAAATCCACCTTGCAAGAGCTTTTGCTCAATGGCGATCCAGCGATTAAAATAGTAGCTGCACCAGGTCCTGATTATTTGCCCGATGCAGGAAGTGTGAAAATAGAACCTGCGGTTTTGAATGCTCAATTGGATAGCTTCAAAGTAACATTTGATGTGGTCAATATCGGTACTGTTTTGAAAGATTCCATCGCTATTGATATTAAACAGCAATTACCGAACGGGAGTCAAGTGTCATTGTCTAAAATAAAAATACCGACCCCTCAGTATCGGACTACTTTGAACCTCAATTTGCCGATGCAAAAAGAAGGGGTTATTGGTCAAAACAGATTACTGATTACTGTTGATGCCGATAATAAAGTGCAAGAGTTGCCTCAGCCGTTGGCAGAAAGCAATAATAATTTGATAAGCCCCAATGGCGATATAGGATTGCCCCTTTTCGTAGTGGACAATAAAACCAGACCTATATTTCCTTCTGAATTTGCCATCGTAGGTAAAACACCTATTGTATTGAAAGCTTCGTCTTCCAATGCTTTAGCGAAAGCTCAAAATTATATTTTTGAAATAGATACCACTGAAAAGTTTAACTCAACATTCAAGCAACGCACCTCTATCAATCAAACCGGCGGCGTCATCAAATGGCAACCGACCATCAGTTGGCAAGATGGCAAAGTCTATTATTGGCGCGTTTCAACCGATAGTACGTCGGCTCAAATTGGCTACACTTGGGAAAATAGTTCGTTCATATATTTAGCCAATCAGACTGAGGGGGGGTGGAATCAATCGCATTTTTATCAGTGGTTGGGTAATAAATTTACTACTTTGGAAGTGAATGAAGATGATAGGAAGTTTGAATTTGGCGATGAAGTAGCGTCTGTTGATTTGCGCTTCACTTCTACAAGCAATACAAGTTTTTATATTAATTATAATCAGTGGGATAGAACTTTTGGGTATCCAGCAGATGCTGGATTGTTTGTAGTCGTATTTGATGGCAAATTGAGAGATAAAACATGGCTTCAAGGTGAAGTTTTATCTCAATATGGCACTAATCCCAATAATCGGAGAACTCATTTTTATATATTCAATACCAACAGTAATGATGCTTTTACGGGACGCAAAGGTTTTATTGATTTTCTAGGAAAAATACCTGAGAGCTATACGGTTATGGTGTTTTCACATCAATCTTCTACTTCGGCTAATTATCGGACAGATTTATGGGCTGCAGATTCTGTTTCTTTTGGCACAAACATTTTTAAAATATTGGAACAACAAGGTGCTCAAAAGGTAAGAGGCTTAACAGGCACGCTACCGTATGCTTTTGCTTTTCAGAAAAATGTCAAATCATTAGTTGAAAAAGTTGCCAATGATTACGATACGGGCGCTCCTATTCTTTTTCCAATAACGACTCCTTGGTATGAAGGAAAAATGGAATCAAAAATTATAGGACCTGCTAAAAGTTGGCAATCATTTGAACTCAATTATAAACTAACTGATAACCCTCAAACCGATACTATTACTTTTGATATAATCGGTTTGAAAGCTGATAAAATCAGTGAAACTGTTTTGGTGAAAAATATTTCTGCTAATTCTACATCCTTAACGAATATCAGCGTTGCCGAATATCCATATCTCAAATTACGGTTCAATTCAAAAGATTCTCTAAACAGAACCTCACCTCAGTTAAATTACTGGCGTATTTTGTACAAAGGCTTAACGGATTTGGCTGTTAACCCGACTGCCCTGTTCAAAATGTACAATGATACGCTTGCACAAGGCGATATATTCAGTTTAGATGTAGCGGTTGAAAACATGACCGATGTTGATGCGGATAGTGTATTGATGAAAATGACTATTACAGATGCTGGCAACAATAATAAAATACAACAAATAAAATATGCTCCATTATCTCAAAATAATAAATTTACGTCCAGCTTTAAGTTTGATACACGGTCTTTGAGCGGTAAGCAACAGGTTTCGATAGAAGCCAATCCGAATGCAGCACAGCCTGAAATCTATACTTTTAATAATTTTTTACAATCTTCATTTGTTGTAAATAAAGACCAACGCAACCCGCTGTTGGATGTGACTTTTGATGGGTTAAGGATTTTGAATAATGACATTGTTTCGCCCAAGCCTAATATTGTCATTAATTTGATGGATGAAAATCGCTATTTAGCTTTAACTGATACAGCTTTATTCAAAATTTACGTTGAATATCCTGATGGCAAACGCCAAAGCGTATTTTTCAACGACCCTTCAACTGTCATATTCACCCCTGCAAAGCTCAATGCGAACGGCAAAAACAATAAAGCTACGATTGAATATAGAGCTAATTTTGCTCAGGAAGGCATTTATCACCTTGTAGTGAATGGTAAAGATGCGTCGGGCAATGCTTCAGGTAGTGCGGATTTTAGTGTAGCTTTTCAAGTCATTACCAAGTCTTCTATTTCTAATGTATTGCCTTATCCAAACCCATTTTCTACGGCAATGCGTTTCGCATATACGCTCACGGGTAGCGAGACCCCTCAGTATTTTAAGATTCAAATCATGAGTGTTGCAGGTAAAGTGGTGAGAGAAATTGCTCAAAATGAATTAGGTTCTTTAAAAATAGGCACTCACTTAACAGATTTCGTCTGGGACGGGCGCGATGAATACGGCGATAAATTAGCTAACGGGGTTTATCTCTACCGCATTATCGTTAAAAAAGCAGATGGCAAATCCTATGAAAGTTTTGACAATGGAACTGATAAATATTTCAAAAAAGGGATAGGTAAACTGGTGATAATGCGTTGATTTTCAATCATATAGGTCGGAAATATCGTTTGATTTTTAGCAAAGGTGAAAAATAAAATCTCCAACTCAAATGTTGGAGAGGTTGTAATTTTAAGACATAAAAATACAGTGATAATACCGATTGCCAACTCATATATTGACAATAATACTCTATTAAGTTTTGAGCAATATAGGCAGATAGTTTTTTATGATTTAATGCTTTTAAAGGATAATTTTTATAAAAATATCGCTTGAAAATAGCATTGTCTTGTTGAAAATGGCTTGGGAATGAAGTTTTTTTATCTGTACTATCTATTAAACAGTGAAATAGATTGATGTGGTCAGTGTATCTGATATAGTGTGATTGATGCGTTTTAGCGTTTTCATGCAATCTAAAAACAGCAATTGAAGTGTCACTTTGAACAATGCCTTCGTGTCCAAAATGCGTCAAATAATTAATCCATAATTCTAAATCCATACAGAAAAACAGTTCACTTGATATACCACCTAATTGCCTAACAACTGAAAGCCTAAAAAATGTAGATGGTTGATAAAAATACCAAGAAGTCAAGGAGCCTTCAACCGTTTTTCCCACAGTTAATCCACCTACATTATTGATTTTTTTATTTAAATTTTCACTCTTCTGTTGACCACAAAAAACATTGATGTGTTTATAATCAGCAAAATATTGACCCAAAGTCAACAATGCATTGGGCAAGTAGTAATCATCACTATTTAGCCAATTGAAAACCTCTCCTGTTGCTTTAGCCAAACCTTTATTAATAGCGTGGCTTTGCCCTTCATCGGGTTCTGAAATCCAATAAGTGATAAAATCGCTGTATTTTTCAATGATTTCAAGAGTATCGTCAGTTGATCCGCCATCAATAATAATGTATTCCAAATTGGAATAGCCTTGCAATAAGACAGAGCGAATCGTTTCTTCAATGAATTGTCCTTGATTGAATGAGGGCGTAATTATGCTGATTTTGGGTAAATTTTCGGCTGAATACTGAGGGGGGGGCTCCTCATTCCATGGGAAGCCGATTTTACCTTCGGGAGGCGCTGGGAGTTGTTTTAAAATAGCCATTTCAAAATTTTATCAAAACCCCTTATAATAGTACCGATAGGGAATTTTAATGAGAAATAAGGTTGAGACCATAATAAATAATGATGCAATACTTTTTGCACAAAATTTCGAGGGTCAGGAAATTTATCGATAGGATTTTGCCAAATATCGAGCATAGCAAAATGTTTTGTACCATATTGCTCAAAATAATCTTCAACTTGTTTATCCCAATGATAAGTGTCTTCTTTTTTTATGCTGAACATATCAATGCCTTTTTTTTCATAAAAAACTAACCATTCGGCTTGAATCATTTTAAAATGTTTTTTGCTCAAACCATACATATGATGATAAACGCGGAATATCGTAATGGGATGTAAATACGAACGATTAAGTATTTCAAAACATTGATACCATCGGTGTTTTGACTGCATTCTTGACCAATCCGTAAACTGATAATGAAGCACTTTAATCGTTTTGGTATGAATCACATGCGCGTTTTCAGGCAATGGAATACGGTAGCTATGGATAAGACTCCCTTGATGTTCACTTAAATTATTATCCATGAAACCCCAAGGCATTTGCATACCACCCGACCAATATTGTTTAAAATCAGGGTGGATATTTAGAAAATCAAACCGAATAATCGTTCCTGCCGAAGTGTGGCATATTGTTTCCCATTCTTTACTTTCATGAAAATTAGCGGACAAAAACTCGTCCGCATCCAAGGTTATTAATAATTTTTTATGATTTTTAGTATCAACTTGTCTTGCTGCATTGAGCAATAGCTTCTGCCTTTCGGGTTCATTAAACTCTTCAGATGGGTTATCAATCAATTGCACTTTTCTATATTTTAAAGCAATTTCACGGCTTCCATCGTTACTCATTTGGTCTGCTATAATAATATGGTCAGCCCATAAAGAAGTGCATTGTAGGAATCTGTCAAGAATCCAAGCCTCATTTTTTACAGGTGTGAGGCAAATGATGTATGGTTTGTCCATAATTAAATATCTATTTTTTTATAAATAGTACATTGCCCGCATCATGCCAAGCCAATTCTTCCCGTTCTACCACAAAGCCTTGTTCTTGAAGCCATATTTTTAATTCGTTATACAAAGCGTTGTTTTCATAATTTTCAATCAAGTTTACTTCTGTATAAATCACATTTACCCCCCTAAGTATTGAAAGACTATTTTTCAAAACAGGTAATTCATAACCTTGCAAATCGAGCCAAAGCATATCTACTTTTGTTATCCCATTTTGCATTGACCAATCATCAAGAGTTATAGCCTGTACAGATTTCTTATCTTCAAAAATGACTTGAGGATGTATGTCAAGATGTTTTTTGGGTTTTAAAATAGAACTTGATCCATCTGACTGACCAGAGCTAATATAGAAGTCAACTTCATCCGTTTTATCAGCTAATGCTAAAGGATAAATATGAATAGATGGTATCCCCTCAGTATTTTTTTGTAATTTTCTAAATAGTTGCGATTCAGGTTCAAAAGCATGGATCGTTGCATTCTTCCACTCTTTTGCCATCGCCAAGGTATCTATCCCAATATGAGCACCTGCTTCTAAGATAACTGGATTGGGGGGGAGAAACTGAGTGAAATAACTTTTTTCGATAATGCCCTTTATTTCTTGCTTTCGCCAATATTTTTTCAATTTTGATATAAACTTAAACATCCTTTTTAACTTATTGGCAATATGTGAATGATATCATTTTTTTTGAAAACAGTGTATTGAGTTGTACTTTGTGCTACCATTTTTTTTATTTTTTTTAATGTTGGATAATCATTCCGACCAGTAAACAGTCGCGCATCGTCAATAAGAATTGCGAAAATTTGTTTTGGTATGGACAATAAAATCGTCAGTTCTTTTTCAATGGGTGTATTGGTTTCACCTTTTGCGGTGACAAAATACTCCTCGCCGATAAAGAATTCTGAGGAATAATGACCATCAAGCCAAAAAAGTGTAGGGCTGTTTAATTGTGGCAAAATACCCGATAGGACTTCGCTGCTATCGCCTTGTAAAATTGAGATATGCCTATCATTAGCAAAGCGTTTGGCTGCTCTTTCGGCAAGCTCTTGGCTGAGTTCTATGGAATAAACTTTATCTACTTTGTCTTTAAAATGGGCAACAGTGTCACCTAAAAAAGTACCTGTCTCTACTAAAATAGTGCAACCAAAGCGCAAGCGATAGCTATCAATTACCGCTCTTTTTTCATCATAAGAAGGTATCCTATGGGTAAAAAAAAAGCCTATTTTTTTTCTAAAGAATTTGATAAGTCTGATAAACATAAAATACTAAATTTAAACTTGTTTGATTCGATTTAATGTCCAATCCAGCATTGGGAAAATAAGACCTGGATGATTCTGTGCAGTTAAAATAGTATGAAAAGAAGATCGAGTTGTATCAAGAGTTATATAAAAGCCCAAGCCGATTTCATATGCTTTCGTAAGTGTTGAGACACCATGAACCGCTAAAATGGGTCGAATTTCATAATAACCAACATTGAAAAACCATGCAGGAAGATGACAAACTAAATGATAAGTTTCTCCTTTCATAAACGTATGATTATCAGAGCCATCGGTATGTCGTGAACGAAAAACAATTGAACCCTCTTTACACAAATCGAAAGCCAAAGTAATATTCTCTAATGTTTCAAAAGCTTCGATATAAAAGTGTAAATATATAGATTCACTACTCAAAAAATCCGTTTTAAGTAAGCCTTGTTCGTCTTGAATTTCAATAGAATTTAAGAATATTTGCGGGTTTTCATCCATTTTGTTATGCCAAATCGCTTTATCAGTAATTGAAAATTGTTGTTCATAATGTTGAATCGCTTTGTTTATATTACCAACGAAGGATAGTTTTCCTTTTTCAAGTATAATTCCTTGCGTACAAAGTTTTCTAATTATGGACATATTATGACTTACAAACAAAACCGTCCTACCGCTCTTACTCACCTCATCCATCTTTCCCAAGCATTTTTTCTGAAATTCGGCATCGCCCACTGCCAAAACTTCGTCAATCACCAATATTTCAGGTTCTAAATGGGCGGCTACTGCAAATGCCAAACGCAACTGCATACCACTCGAATAATGCTTCAAAGGGGTATCTATAAATTGCTCAACACCACTGAAGGCAACGATTTCATCAAATTTTTTATTGACTTCCACTTTCCTCAAACCTAAAATGGAGGCATTAAAATACACATTTTCACGACCTGTCAATTCGGGATGAAAACCAGTGCCGACTTCTAAAAGGCTCGCCATCCGACCCCTCAGTATCACCTTCCCTTTCGTGGGTGGCGTGATGCGGCTAAGGATTTTGAGTAAAGTACTTTTACCCGCACCGTTTCGACCGATGATACCTATGCTTTCGCCTACTTGAACATCAAAACTCACATCGTCTAATGCCCAGAAATCAGACCCCTCAGTATTTCCACCTTTATTTTTAAAAAAATCCGTTACCGAATCCCTCAAACTCAGATACTTCTGTTTTTGACCAATTTTATATTGTTTCGATAGATTTCGGACTTCAATAATGGGTTTCATTTTATTCATTTTTTCCTAATAACTTCGAGCAAGGACTTTCTGTAGTGCCTTTTTTTGAGAAAAAAATTAAAGCAATAGAAAATAAAGTCAACGGTACAGTCACCACATGAAACCGATCCCCTTGTGTAAATACGATGGTTGAAAAAACCAGAATAGAAAAAGCTATAAACCAACTGTATATTGCCAATCCAAAGGCTTTATTTAGGTGATTGGGCTGTTTCTTATATTGTTTAGTGAAAAGAATGGGTAAAATGAACAATACAAAACTACTGTTTATTATATTTTGGCATTGCGAAATCCTTAAAAATAAACTTTGGATGGTGGCGAAATATGGCAAATTGAAACCATTTTTTGCGTTCAAAACATACTGCGTACCGCTTCTTGAATTGACAAATAAACTGCGAAAAAAAGTGAATGCTAATCCCTTTTTATTCTCTTTTAGTTGTTTTATCATATCTGCGTGTATCAGCTTTTCTATAGCTGGCAATCTTTGAGCATCTTCCTTTGTATAATGACTGCCAATTAGCCATGTACCTTCATCACGATTAGCCATTTCTTTAGACCACTTTTTTGCATAAAAATCAAGTGTTTCATTTGGATATTTTTGCACGTTAATGGCATAAGCACTCACATACATATACCAGCCAACTTCGCCTATATAACTTATCTTGAAACTCTCAGAACAACGATACATGTTAAGCATTTGTAAACCAATGGTTGATAAAAAAAGTAGGCTGATAAATACAAATTTTTTCAAATGCACCTTCTTTAAAACTACCAGAAGTGCCAAAATAATGTACAAAATAAAAACAAAATAATTCAATGTCGGACGAATGACTACCGAAGCCCCTAACAACCAAACTGCCCCATAAAACCATTTTTTCTTGTCAAGTTTAAGGTATTTATAAAGACAAAAAACATGACTCAAAAGAACAAAAGCATAAAGAACTTCTGTATGAACCAAAAATACGAAACAATGAAAACTCACACAACTTGCAAAAAACAGAGCTACCTTAAACGCTTTTTTTTCATCGCTCATTTCTCTTGTCGCTCTAAAAAGTAAACAAATAGTTGAAAACCAAAAGATAAGATTCATTGCGGCGACAAAATATTCGCTGTAGCTAAAACCTAAAAGACTTGGTAAACCGATGAGCAAAGGAAATAAAAATGGGCGACTAAAACTGGCAAAATGATCAGATGAATACAGCCATTCACTCGCTTTTCTATAACTTTCTGCATCATTCCAAGTGTTGTATTCGGCTACATTAAACGGATACTGCATGATACACGATGTCAAAAACAAAATTAAACTTGCATAAGTAAGTAAGCGAAACTCTGATTTGCGCCAAATTATTTTTCCAAAACTGTTCATATTTAAAAAATTGAATGAGCTAATCCCTGATAAGCTATTTCCTTTGATATGGTGCTAGGTAAAAATAAAAAAGCCGATATTGCCATATTTCGCATCCTCAAAGCGTAAATTTGCCCTTATTTTCAATGATGAATTCCTGCATAATGCTGCAAAGGTAGTTGATGAAGTGTAATATTTTAAATAAAAGACAATAGATTGATGATGCATGACCTTCCTTTGGTTTCTGTGCTGATGCCGTTGCACAATAAAGAGGCTTATGTTGCAGAGGCGATAAGGTCTGTTTTGAATCAAGCTTATCCGAATATAGAACTCGTTATCATTGATGATGGCTCAACGGATAAGAGTTTTGATGTTGCCAAACAGTTTATATCAGAAAAAGTACGTTTATACAAACAACTTAATAAAGGTGTTTCCGCAGCACGCAATATAGCTTTTGAGTATTCAAAAGGTGATTTTATTCAATATTTAGACGCTGATGATATTTTAGATTGTCGAAAAATAGAAGAACAAGTCAATATACTGAGGGGGTATCCAGATACTGTTTTAGCTACTGCTAAAAGATTTTATTTTCAAAAACAGATAGATAAAGTATGGCAACCTTCGGCAGTATTGAACATAGAAAAGGACTACGATAATATGGCTGCTTTTTTGCTCGATGATGCCAAAAACAGTGTTCTACCACACTCGTGGTTGATACCTCGTTCTGCCGTCGAAAAAGCAGGTAAATGGGACGAAACGATGATTATTTTTGAAGACCGTGATTTCTATTTGCGCCTTGTCCCTTTAGTCTCGAAAATTATTTATTGCCCAGATGCTGTTTGCTATTATAGGGTTCCAACAATTGAGCATCATAAAAAACGCAACAAAATAACCGATTTTGATGCCGTTTTGCGCTATTTTTCACGCTTTGAAACTTATTTTTTTACAGAAAACAAGGCTTTTTATGATGAATCCTTTTTTGTTTTAGCTTGTTTGTATAAAAAATTGCTCAATATCGCCAACGATAAATCAACAATTGACGAACTGCAACGCCGTTCTGTAAAATTGGGTTTGGCACCCGATTGTAGTAAAAGCCGCTTGATACGATTTTGTGAAAAAACAGTGGGTGTCAAATATACGTTTTGGCTTGTTTATCTAAAATCTAAATACTTTGACACGTTCTAAAATATAAAAAATGCCTAAAAAAGATATTCGATACTACATCAATACAATAAACCTAAAATATCAAGCAATTGCTTTTCATCTGCTTGATAAATTGTTGCTTTTAAATAAAATGAAAAAGAGAGAAGATCTCTTTTTCTCAAACCTTTATAATGTTCACTTTAAAGCAGATTTAAACTTAAATCATTCATTTTCAACAGAATATATCACATACCAGTATTTTCCAACGGCTCAATCATACGCCAATAATTTGCTTTTTGAAACCGATGGAAATACGCCTTATATTGAGGGGGTCGCTATGTGTAGGTCTGATATGAAACCGCATCACAATCCGCTTATTCCAGCATTCTATGGTTTAGTTTGTTATAATGATTTTTTGATTCATCAAAACGAACAAGCTCTTGAGCAGTTTTGGGTGCAGGTCAATCATTTGAGTAAAATCGGGATTTCTCGAAATGGTCTTTTTCTGTTTTACTACGACAACGGAACATGGTATGCAGGTATTACACAGGCATTAGTTTGTT
>JAYTMI010000324.1:0-3156 GCA_043728625.1 Saprospiraceae bacterium
AAAGGGTTTGTTTTTGAAAAATAGCCCCCCCTCAGTATTTCGCAATAAAAAAGTCGTTTTCCCTTGGAAAAGCGGCTTTTTTATTGCGAAAAAGTCAATAACTTATGATTTTGTTGCGTTCACCTCTAAGCGAATCGCGTCAACAAAAGTAATCGGCACATCAACTATATCAGCAATTTGAATATTTTCCATACGTGTTGTTTTGATAAGTCTTACAACAGTTTGACGTTTGAGCTCTTGTTCTCTTTGACGCGCTTTAGCTTCGGCAATAGCAATGCCTTTTTCCATAGCTATTTCATCTCTTACTTCAAGAAAAGATTTAAATGCTGTTGCCATTTTTTCTTTAGGTTTTAATTGTTCAACAATTTCATTAAATTTTTTTCCTCCTAACTTCGACCGTCGCTGTGAATATTCCATGAGCATTCTTAGATATGTCTTAAACAAAAGCGATGGCTTAGATGTTTCTGCAAATTTAAGTATTTCTTCTAAGTTTTGCTGAAAAAATTCTTTATCATGTGCATGTTTCAAAGCCATAAAAGCAGCACGAAGTTCGCCCAAATCAATAGCCGCTTCAATATCAGCATCAGGCATTGCCTGTAAATCTATGACGATGTACTTCGGAAAAGAGACATATTCTAAAATAGTTCTGGGTAAATACTTAGCAAAATAGTCATAAAGACGTTTGTATTTCCATTTTCTGGCACCATGATAAATCAATATTGGGATAACAATACTGGGCGGTTGTTCATTATTGATATCAACCAATTGGATACTTCTGATATAATCCTCTATCTGAAAATCAATAGGTCTATCAGGGATACTACTTTTGAATTCACCCAAAAAGCAAAACCTGAAATTGGGCAATTTTTTTCTACCTCGAATGGATTTTGGAATAGCCTCCTTTTTGAGTGCCGCTTCATAAATCGTATCGGAATAGGTGATTTGCAAAATCTCGTCCACATGCGTATCTGGTTGCTTTTTCAAGGTTGAAAAATCAATATACGGTTTTAGGTTCTCAGGGATAGCATATTGCAAAATTTTCAGTACCAACTCTGGATAGCTGAATATACCTCTGACAAAATCATCGTGGTCTTTGTTCCTATTTCGGCTCGCTCCTTTGGTTGTTTTCTTCATAATGTTTAGTTTTAGATTAAAATGCGAAGCTAACAAAAGAATTTTAACAAACAAATTACCCCCCTCAGTATTTCAAACAAAAAAGCCACGTTTTCAAGCGAAAACGCAGCTTTTTTTGTTGTATCTCATTAAAATCAATCAAAACTCAACACCCCAAACCGATAAGTCCGTCCACTCTCACCATAAACCGCCATATCACGCCGTCCAACTTGTCTGCAAATTTTAGGACGTGTCACCACACCTTTATCTCTGTTTGAAAACATCGGATAACGCTTCAAACTGCCATCACGCGCTACCTCTGCGAGCGTTACGACCGAGTATTTATCAGGCGTTTCAGCAACAGTTTTTGTCCGTTTTGGGTCAAGGTTTTTCGGATTTTCATTGTAAGCAAAGTACAATTTATCCGCCACAATACTCATCGCATAAGACGAGTAAGTGCCTCCGTCATTGACCGAAACTTGCCGTTTGGGTACGCGTGTCGTCCAAGCAATTTCACCATCGGGTTGAATATTGACAACAATGATGTCATTGTAATTGAAATAATAATCCGAACGACGATTGTTGCGGTTGTAACGATAGCCATAAGGGTCATACCAAGACGAATAATAAGGAGAATTCCAAGAGTTGTAAAGACCATAAGGATTATACCCATACAAATTGTTATTCAACATGCGTTCCTCTACAAAATACTGCTCTGCAATGAGTATCACTCCGCCGTCGCTGCGCATAATGAGTTTATCGAGTGAATAATCAAAAAGCTCTGGCGCACGCTCTTTGTCGTCGCGGTCAATTGCGGCTTTGGCTTGCATTTTACTTTTATCCGACAAATTGGCTGTGACAAAATTAAAATCAAACTCCCGGGTTGAGATACTTGTCATATCCTTTGTACGTGGGTTTATTTTGAAAAAACAAGAGCCTTTCATGCCTTTTGCATCTTTTTCAGAGTAAAAACCTGCACAAACGATGTCACCATCATCCGCAATTCGGAAAGTCAAATCCGTTACAAATTTGTCTTTCAAAAGAATTTTATACTCTTGAACATCCAACATTGAGTCTTTTAAATAAGCCACAATATCGTATTGGTAAGTCGCTTTGCCCCGTCTTTCCAAGCGATTTGACCCCTCAGTATATATAATGCCTAAGAGATATACATTGCCTTTATTATCTACTTGATAGTCTTCGACGCTGAAATTCTTTTTGCCATAAGGCAACTTGGCTTCTTTTGCCCACTGCTGTGTAAAATCTGCATCATAAACCGCTAAGGAAAACGACTGCCCATCTTTGGAGTTCGGCTGACGATTGAAAATGACAATTTTGGAACTGTCTCGTGATTGCGCCAAACTGAAAACATCTTGTTTTTCGCGGTTCGTCTCGTCTTGTTCGCCAATCATAACCATATCTTTTGTCAAGTTCAATGTTGATTTATTGACTTCTTGCGCAAAAAGATACGTTTTTTCATGCTTTTCGTTGTAGAAATACGACAACATCCACAAACGACCGCCGACCATGACAACGTCTTTAAGGAAACGCTCTTTACCTTTGTATCCCAAATCCAACTCACGGCTGCGGACGAGTTTCATCTTTGAATTATAATATTCAATAATAGGCTTTTGCTTGCCACCACCGATAAGTCCGCCTTGATGCAACCGCAATGTGTAAAAACCGCCCCCTTCAGTAGCGATGATTTTTTGAATCTCTGTATTGGAAGGCTCTTGATATTCGTCGCTCCAAACCATCGTCGCGGGTGTACGATTGTTCTCATTAGCGACCTGTTGGGCATTTGCTCCCATAAAAAAGCTCGATAAAATGAGCATCAAACTAAAACGGATATTTTTCATGTTTTATAAAATTTAAGTATTAAGGACAAAATTGTGCGGTCAAACCATTAAAAACGACCCCCTCAGTAAAATAATCATTTTCAAGAAAACTAACGTAATTCTAAGACTAAAAACGGTCATTTCGTTGTCAAAATTAGACATATTGGCGGTTAAAGTTTTCTTAAATTTCAAAAAGGAGTGTAAA
>JAYTMI010000325.1:0-4547 GCA_043728625.1 Saprospiraceae bacterium
TGGGCTAATTGGAACAAGAAGAACCGAGTCGCGATAAGGTGCGTTTAGGTCGTGAGGGCATGCAATCGAAACGATTGGTGTAGAGTTAGCATCCAACCAAGTATAATCTCCAATTGCACCGCCTAAATTTACGGCTAAATGGATTTTTGAGCTTGGTGCAATATGGTTAGGCACACAAAGAGTATCACCTGCTGGGATTGGAATGCCAGGGATACCAGGCCATATGCCTAATGTTTTGCCTTGGATATCGCCATTATATGCTTCAATGACCATTGGTACAACTTGTCCGTTTACCAAAGCCGTGAATTTACCTTGGGGGCGTGATGTTGTGAAAACTTTCGCGTAATTATCGAAAGTCGCAGCACCCAGAGTTATGTATCCTCCTGTTCCGTCACCAATGACCATGATACGGTTTGTATCAATTTTCAATGCAGCTGCATTGTTTTTGAAATAGCGAACAGCCGTTCTCAAGTCTTGAATACCACGATAAGCGGCATTTATCAGTTGAAAAGTACGGTCAGTTGCTGTAGAAGCAACTGGATTCCAGCCCAAACGATAATCCATTGAAGCCGTGATGTATCCCATTTTAGCAAAACGAGTACACATTTCGACGGCAACAGAGTCAACACGGTCGCCTGTAGGCGATGTGCGTACTGATTTTGGTAAGAAGTTACCTGTTGGAACGAAAATCATCAAAGGGCGTTTTGAAACGGTGTCACCTGTTGCTTGATAAATATCGACAGCCATAGGCGGTACAGGGAATACGGAAGCTCTTTGGGTGCGACCAGTAACTGAAAGGCTTAAAACGGTAAAGTTATCGCCGTAAATAGCTGTAGTTTTACTAACTGCTGTAAATTGCGACGTTAAGTAACGTTGAGCATTCACCGAATAAAAACTACAAAGCGTAAAGACTAAAAAGAGTAGTCGTAATTTCATATCTTCTGTTTTTAAAAATTTAGAAAAAGGTTTTGATTTAAGAAATAAAAATTGTAATTATGAGTGTAAAAATAGTATTTTATACTGAGGGGGTATTTTTTTTCGCAAATATATTTTGTTTTAGCTTAATTCTTATATCTTTTTCACAAAATCGTAAAGTAAAGAAATATAAGCCATACGTCCGATACGCGGACCACCATAGGTTTGGAATTGTTGTTTATTCAAAACATTAGAGGCACCGATTTTTAAGGTCGTGCTGGCTTTTGGGAACGTATAACTGACTTGAGCATCTAATAAGTCATAAGTCGGAATGGCGCCTGTAAATTGTGGTGAGCCTTCAAAAACAAACCCTTTAATCCATTTGTAATTGACGTTGAAGCTGAAATTATTAGTATTCCCAATTTTTACTTCCCGTCCTGAAATACTGATATTGAACTTGTGTGGAGGGGTATTGAAAGCAGGGATAATCGGGTCATCTGTTTTTGTATTCAAGATGTTCCACGAGTAATTACCTGCAAATTGGAAATATTTAGCGAAATAATGATTCATTCCTATCGAAAAACCTTGGGTCGTTACGCCACTTTTTGCATTTGAAGCATAGCGATAAACTTGAGTGTTCCGGGCTGTACCGAAGGCATCGAAACCATCGGTTTTAATACCGATTTGATAACCAATAAAATCGTTATAAAAGCTAAAGTAGTAGCTGGCATCCACAAAAGTATTATCAAAAAGAGTTGTCCGATAACCGATTTCAAAGGATTTGACTTTCTCGGGGCTTATTTTGGCAATATTGAAATATTCTAAATATTTTCGTTGAAAACTACTATCTATGTATTTAATAAAAGATTCTACCGTAATGAGGTCTGTTGCGCCTAAAGTATTCCCGCGCAAAGTTGCCCGTCCGACATTGAGGTTCAGATATTGGTCATTCAAAGTTGGATTCCGAATGGCAGATGAGAAACTAAACCTTAAGAAGTTTTTTGCATCTGGCTGATAAACGAGTGATGCAGCTGGTGAGAATAAATAACCAAAATTTTGGTTCTTATCCATGCGTATGGTTGCATTGAATTTCAATTTATTGTCTGAAAATTTCTTTTCAATGCCCGTGTAAATGCCGTATTCACTATTTGTAATTTTGTTATAACCCGTCGTATCATTAGCAATGCTGCCATCAGGTAAGCGACGTTGGGTATAATTGGCGGAATCATAGAAGATAGTCCCTTGACTATTTGGCACATAAAGCCTATAGTTTGCTCCAACAACCCATTCATTCACAACCTTTTTGGGTTGAAAACGGTACTCTCCGTGAGCATGATATAAAGCGGATCTATCATAAAAGCCTGTTCCGCCTGTCGCAAGGTCGCGTTTATTTGATTTAGTTAATCTAATACGATCAAACTCCTGCTGAAAGCGTCCTGTTCCTGGGACGAAGAAAGGAAATTTTGTATTGAAAGTATCGGCATATCGCCGTGCTAATTCGTGAGAGCGAAATAAAAAGTCTTGATTATTAGCTGTCCACTGATTCGCTTTTGCTTGGTCAAATTCAGATATGACGCAATTACAAGAAGGGTCAAAACCTTTGACAATCAATTCTGGGTAGCCTGAAGCGTTGGCTTGAGAACCGACTCCACGCCAATAGGACAGGTAATGTTGCAACCAATCAGTGTTGGATTTTGATTTTTGTTGGAGTAATAATGCCGTAAAATAGGGGTCATAACTATCCCCTGAATTCTCATTTGTCGCATATGCACGAAGAAAGAATTTATCGCGTTTACGGAGTTCAAGGCGGTTTTGGAAAAACAAAATATTTTTAAGGCTAAAACGATTGTCGCCTTGATAGACAGTTGTACCGCTACCAAAATTTGAAGAAACAATGAATTCTGGCGACTGCTCAGCTTGTTCGGGTTTTAAACGAAAGTGTAAGGCTGCATTGGCTTTGGTATTTTGTGTATTATAATCCACGAGGTCACTTTCGATGTAGCCTGTTCGGTGAAACTGACCCAAACCGATGTAGTTGCCAATCCATGGTTGTCTTTTGTTGATTTCTATGAAATCAAAGGTAACTTCTCGTTCGTCACCATAACGATTGACAGCATCATATCTGCCAGGGTTGGTTCTTCCTGTTTTAGTGTTATCAACTGCATCATAATTGTCAGCCACCCAATCGTAGGCTTGTAAACGGAACAAGTTGACTTTATAAGCTAGCCAAGCTTGTCCTTTTTTGTTTTTTACAGCATCGGCATAGCGGATTGCCGTTTCTAACAAATTACGCTCGCCAATTTTTACTTGTGCTGCTAATCCTTTTTGAAAAAATGGATTTTTGGTTTCCATAGAAAGAACGCCGTTGAAGGCATTCGGTCCATAAAAGGCAGAACTCGCACCGACGATCAAATCAGCCTTCAAAACATCCAGTTCAGAAGAACCTAAGAAGTTACCCAACGAAAAGTTGAGTCCAGGTGATTGATTGTCCACGCCATCAATGATTTGGAGCGAACGCACAGGGCTTGTCGAGTTAAAACCACGCGTATTGATAATGGTGAAACCAATACTAGCAGTGGTCAAGTCAACTCCTTTGAGTGCACCCATACCTTCGTAGAAACTAACTGAAGCGGTTTGTTTAATAGCCAATCTATCCATCGTTTCGACGGTCAATGGCGCAGCTTTTTGTTTTTCAGAGATACGTTGTCCTTTTATTTCGACGACATCAATTGTCTTTGTCTCATTCCCAAGTTTAATACTGAGGGGGTACTTCGTTTCATCCGTAACGGGTAATTCAAGGTTTTCGTAACCGATGAAAGAAATTTGAAGCGTAAAAGGCGGCTTTTGGGCTGTGGTGAACTGAAACAGTCCATCAAAATCAGTTTGTGCACCAATAGTTGTTCCTTTGATAACGACGGTTGTGCCGACTAAAACCTCTCCTGTGCCAGCGTCAATAATTTTCCCTTTGATAACTGATTGAGAAACACCGATTTGTGAAATGAAAAATAGGGTTGAAAAGACGAAAAGCCGTTTCAATGTTTGTTCCAGTAATGTTAATTTCATACTCTTTGTGCGTTAGTTCAAAAATAAAATTTTTTGCAACCGTGAAATTAGTGAATTTTCGCTGAACCTAAAATTATTTAACAAGATTTTGGATTTAGAATGTATTATAATCGAAATGACAATATGTTTTTTGATAAATGTTAAAACTTTATTCTGCCATAACTCAGTATGGGGCAATTATGTCTTTAATATAGGAGTTTTTGTAATTGTCTTAGTGATTGTCTTGTTATTGAAAAAATAGCTAAACCTAATCAATTGCCAAGATCTTACAGTCATTAAGGGGTATGAAAAAGCCTCCGACACAATTTGCATCGGAGGCTTCATTCGTTGATTGGTCATTGGTTTAGTCACGACTAATAATCAATCACCTATCAACCAATTCCCAATCTCTATTTCACTTCTTCGTAAGTGGCATCTTCGACAGTGCTGTCGTTGCCAGCACCTGTATCAGACGACCCCTCAGTATGTTCGCCATTTTGCGTTGCATCTGATTGTTGTGTTGCATTATACATGTCTTGGCTGGCTGCTTGCCAAGCGGCATTCAAGGCAGCCATAGCTGTATCTATACC
>JAYTMI010000326.1:0-7378 GCA_043728625.1 Saprospiraceae bacterium
GTCAATATTTTTGTCAAATCTTCCATTGAAAGCAATGTTTCGCCTTTGATGCGCCGATAAGCCCCACTTGGGGTTATATTAAGCAATTCGGAAAGTTCATCAGCAAGGTTAACAGGGGCAATGTGTTGATGAATTTGTTGTAAGAGTTGTTTTTGAATGTCTTTTGTATTCATGTCTGTTGGTTAATTGTTTTTTAGTGGATTCCCAAATTTTGGGAAAAAGATTTATAAAATTCCCAAATACTGAAAACGAAGGTAATGTTTTTCCCAAAGTTTGGGAATTTATTGTTCGCTTTTTTCAGTATTTGGGAAAATAAGATTTTAAATTCCCAAAATGCGATAAGGATTATTTTGGACTTCGATACTGAGGGGGGCTACCTTTGTAACAGACAACATGTTGATTTTGATGCACAAAAACGGTTACAAACCTAAATTTTACAATCCAATTGTTTAACTAAATTTTTATAAAAATGAAAAAATTCAAACAAACTGCAATCTTACGGATTTTTCTGTTTTGCATTGCTTCATTTAGTATCCACGCCCAAAATGGGCATGTCAAATGTGTTATTTCTTATGATACAAAGACCACTAATTATGTCCGTTGTGCCAAAGGAGAAGAAGGGCTTCTCAACGATTTTGACCGCATTGGCATGAGAAAAATTGAAGAAGAAGATAGTTATACTATCAAAATTTTAGCAAATAATGATAGAGAAACGACTATTTCTCATATCAAATCAAATAGGTTTCCTTCATCAGCAAAGGTTGCTGCTAAAACTGTCATTGATAAAAAAGGTGTTAAAACTTATGATAAAGAAGGAAATTTATTAACCAATATTCCCCATAGTCCAAAGGCTTTAGAAAGCTACAAAGTTGTTAAATCACTCACAGAACAAAATGTCTTTCAAAATGTACCTGAATTTAGGCGAATGAGAAATGATCAAATGAGTGATTTAAGAGACCGAGGCGTGAAAGTTAAAAGTTATTCCGATGGAAAAATTCACATACGCAATAATAATAAAGAAGTTCTTTACGATTCGGTAAATAAAGTTGTTGAAAATAGGGAGTTTGAAGGCAAAGATTTGTCTTATAGCCTCCAACAAAAGTTTCAGACTAATCGCTCAGGTATGACAGTGCCTATGTATAAACGGGAAATCAATATGAAGAAAAATGAGCGTGGTAGAAGAATGTGGCATTTCACCGAACAAAACATTGCCAATTATAATGTCAGTATTCCTGTTCAAGGTCGTTCGAATAGTGAGAGTACAAATAGCCAACAAGAAGGAGAATTTAGAATATATCCTAATCCTACTTCAAAAGAACTGTGGGTACAGATACCTCTCAGTATTTATAAAGAATCTCCTCAAATAGTGATTACGGATATGCTTGGACAAGCCGTTTATCAATCAAAAGCGCAGTATTCATTACAGTCCATTAATGTTGAAAAATTGAATGTTGGTGTTTATTTTCTTCAAGTACAATCAGGATCGGGTAGTAAATTAATACAGCGTTTTATTAAACAATAATTTTTCTTTCACTTTAAAAATTTATAAAAATGAAAAATATATTTATATGCTTCTTCTTATCAATGAGTTCTTATCTATCAGCTCAAAACACCGATGTTGAACGTGTTATATATTGGTTACATGGTTTAGGTGGCGACAATGCAGCCTGGTCAAGAGCCGCTAATGCGACTACTTATAATCGAACACAACCTATTGCTGGTTTTCCCGCTCGAAAAGCTTGGTCAGAGCAATTGGGTTATGAAAATCAAATTTATAATTTAGATAACGCTGCGGGTTATATACAAGGCAAAATCCTTAATACAGACCCTATCAGCACCACATTTGGCATTACCAATAAATCAAATAATTTTATCATCGCCCATAGTCAAGGTGGTTTAGTGGCAAGGGCTGTTGACCGCTTATATACTTTAAACCCTTGGCTTGAAAGGCGAATAAATGGTGTTGTTACTTTTGGCACACCGCATCAAGGCGCACAAATACTCAATAATACGAGTATGTTTAGTAGTTTCGTAGATGGTTCTTGTACGGAACTTACTGCTGGTCCCATAGAAGAAGAGGTAGAAAATAATTTTTTGCTGGATTTAATAACCTCTGGGTCTCAAGTAAGAACCATATTAGATCCGATATGTAATTTGTTAGGTGGTGCGGCACCCTTAGCATTTAACGATTTTACGCAGCCTATCACTGAAGATTATAAAGTAGGTGCAGCACCGCTTGCTTCCCTCAACAGTTTCTCATCTACAGCTAATAAGGTGGCTTTTTATGGTATTGAAGATGACCAGAATACCGTTTGGCGTGTTATGCACAATGTTCTAAGCAAAAAACCTAATGAGTATGACGCATTTTCAGCCGATGATGACAATGATTTAGTGAATAAAGTGAATATGAACCTTTTGAAATATCAAAGTAAAGTAGCTTATTGGCAAGAAAGTTATAGTGCTTTAACTTGGTTGTATTGTGATTGGTGGGATTGGATAATTCACCCAGTTGGCTGCACAATTAATGATGCCATGGTTAACAACAGCAGACATGAAGCATTAGGTACAAGAGACCAATGGCAAAGAGGCGTTAATTGGTGGAATACAGCAAATGATAGATACAAAACAATCATTGGTGCATATACTTATACGCCTACTGCTACGACATTTTATGAATGTAATTGCTCTGATTATGACTATGACGGAATTGCTATAAATAGCTGGACGACAAATGTAACAGACCCTAATGAATGTATAGGTAATAATTGGTTACAAGGTTGTGGTCTAACTGGTAATAGTTATCAAGAAACTATTTTGGTACCTAATCCGCCTTTGCCGAGTGATGGTGTTGTGTTAGTAGAGTCTGCTTCCAACTTTCAAGGTGCTCCTTCAAGAGAAATGATTGGATCGAATCATCAGCAAATGCGTAATGACAGCAATACTAAAGATAGGTTAAAAGAGCTATTTATAGGTCAATATGGTGCTTATTTTATAACATCAGAAAGATAATTTCAAAAAAATCATGTTGCAGCACTTCGGTGCTGCAACATTTTAAAAAATATAAAATGAAAATGCTAAATATATTATCATTCGTAATTTTTGCACTTGTAGGCTGTCAAAAAGACCCCTACGTGCCAATCATATATCCTAATCTTAACTGTAATTTTGGCTTATGCGATACATCAAAATTAGAAATTGTGTGGCAACAACCCCTCAGTAGTGATACGGCAGAATGGGGATCAATGCCGCCAATCGGATTGAATAATGAAATACTTTTTACTCGTAATACTTATTTTGCAGGAATCGATACTTTCAAGTTTTTTGATGCTAAAAATGGTACTTTGAAAAGAATATGGGCAGATTATTTACCAAATCGAACCTCTGCTATGTCTAATAATAATGCATTTTTCTCAAATGGAAAAGTCTTATTTACAACTTGGAAAGATGTTTATTGTATTGACTATCCAACAGGAAGTACCGTATGGCGTTCAAAACTTGAAAAAGGTGAAGGTCATCCTTTTATGAATGTTGTAGGAGACCGGGCATACCATGTGCATTTAGATAGATATGGAGGCAAAACACATAATTCGTATTTAGTACAAGCCAATATTATTACAGGTAAATGGGATACTGTTCATACTCAGCCAATGATTAATAATTTTGAACCCCATACTGAAATGCCCTCAGTATGGGTTAGCCCACAAAAGGACACTATCCTTATCTTTCAAATAAGGTATGTTGATTTTAAAAACATTGTCGGAACAGGTAATAGAACGGATATTGTCGCTTATAATATCACTCAAAAAAAAGAATATTTCAGATTTGATAATATAGATAGATTGGGATTAGGTAGTACACAACCACCTTATGTCTTGGGTGACAAAGTTTTTGTTCCGCTTATCCAAGATGTAATATGTTTTAATATGCCCACAAAAACCATTCAATGGCAAAAAGATTTTGGTGCCAATTTCACAGGTGGTATTCCATTTATTTTTGTAGAAAATAAATTCTTTGTCAAGCCTGTTAATCGTACCCTTTACCAAATAGACCTTGAAACGGGCAACGAATTATGGGTTGATAAAGACAATGGTTCGGGATGTTCAGATATGATTTATCACAACGGCTTGTTATATTATACTTGTGATGGCGTTGGAAAAATATACGCCATAGAAGTTGCGACAGGCAAAAAAATATGGGCAGAACGCTCACCGAACCAATTTGCTAATAAATTTAATGGTTTCAAAGCTCGTTCCAATGCCAATATTGGTGATAGTGGTGTAGCAATAAATGCGGAATTAGGTTATATTTATGTATCTGATTTCTATTTTGCGATGTGTCTTAAATTACCTAAAAGATAAATATAAAATCATGAAAAAAACAATTTTTTATGCCTGTCTATTTATCGTCATGTCAATCAAGACTGATGCCCAAATAGAAATCAAAACACAACCACTTGCTATTATAGCAAAATCGGTTAGTATCGGTATGGAATACGGCTTAAAACCTCATTTGGGCGTAGAGTTAGAATATCAATATGCCTCTAAACTGACGGGAACACTTCAAAGCCAATACAAGGCTAATGCACTGTGGTTAGGTGCAAAAAAGTATTTTAACAAAGATATTTTGCTATCAAAATTCTATGCTGGAGGTTATTCAAGTTACATGAAAGGGCAGTTTGCCTACACTTCATCATCCGTAAAACATATAGAACAACTCTCTATGTTCAGTCTCGGTGCTACGGGTGGATATAAAGCAGTAAAAATGAAAAACCATTTAATTCTTGAAGTAGGCTTAAACTTAGGTAAACGATTTTCATATATCAATAGTCGTTTGATAGATGACACATACTTTGATAAAGAACAGATAAAGTTTTTCTACTACTGGGATGTTTCTTTGCGTCTCTTAGTTGGTTATCGTTTCTAAAACCCGCTGACACTCTCTCTTCCTCATTATAAAAAAAACACACACGCTCGTTAGCGTCTTCAGACGCTAACGGACCATTTTTCGGGTCTTTGACCCGCGAAACCTGCTTAAAAGTGTTTAATCGAACACCCCCTCAGTATTCCCACGCTCAAAAACGGCAACAATACCCTCATTTTTTGTGAATAACGGCATTTTTGCGCCATTGAAATGACCCTTTCAGTTATCGAGATAGCAATTCTAGACATTGAGATTATCATTTTAACCGCAGAGATGGCAATTCCCGTTATTGAGATTACCCTTTCAACCATTGAGATTACAATTTCAGCTATTGAGATGGTAATTTTAATCATCGAAATTACAATTTCATCCATCAAAATTGTCCTTTCAGTCATCAAGATTGTCTTTTCAACTATCGAGATTGTCCTTTCAGTCATTGAGATTGTCTGCTCAAAAGCTATAAAACGGGAAAAAACATCGAAAATATAATGTTTTACTTGCAAATTTGCAGAATTTTCAAGCTGCCATGTGGCTAAAGGTGTTGACAATCTCTTAACGGCAGGCTGCACTCGTCGTTTTAGTTTGTATGCGTTTTACACATATCAAAAGTATCCATTATTGGCACATTTGTTGCATTTTGGATTTTACGCAATTCAGCGTAAAGTAAACATAGCAATATGAAAAAATTGATTAATCGAGGGTCATACAAAAATTGCCCTCAACCAATCGGGAGCGGTAAAGGCTCTAATGTGTATCTCAATATGAAAGGCAACGCAACATTTGTCGCCTATCAAGACGATGTTGATGAATTGAAAGTTCGGCGAGACCTGTATGAGATTGCCAATGCCAAAGCCGTCAATGGTGGTACACTCCTGACTGCGGAGAAAAACAGGTGCTACCAAGCTTTTTTAGAGCAACTGGACAAATTGGCTGACAAGGTCGAGGAACTCGCCGACGGTAATGAGGACATCGCGAAGGCAGCCGGTTTTGACCTCATCAAAGAAGCCGATAGGAACTATGATTTGTACATGCCAAGAGGTTTGAAGGTCATCAACGCTGAACGCGCAACGGAAGCTAAAATTACTTGGGAACCACAACCTAAGGCTATCAACTACGCCATTGAGTATCAACTCCCAGGCGAAACGATTTGGCGAAACGGGACGTACAGCACCAACAGCCGCAATACCATTATTTCGGGTTTGCCCGTCGAGGGCATCACGCTTTTCAGAATCTGTGCTTTGGGTCGTAAGGGACTCAAAAGTGAGTGGTCGGAGCCTGTCGGATTGCGGGTGATATAAATGTCCTCACATCTTAATTGTGTTCATTTAAAAATGACATTCATCTAATAGGGGCATATTGACCTTTTATTCTATCTAACCAAACAATACAGTAAAATTTATGACGACATACACGGTATTCTGAAGTGCCTATCACCTGATAAGTGATGGGCACTTTGCGTTTAAGGTGGTGAAAGTAAGTAATGCAAATCTATTTCGAGAAGGATTTTTTAGTTTGAATTAGCCATATATTCCCTTTCTATCACCAACAGCCACGACATCCACAACTAAAAGATTGTCATATATGTCATAGATAATTCTGTAATCACCTTTCCTAATGCGATAACCCTCACTTCCTTTTAGTTTTATATAACCATGGGGTCTTGGGTTTTCAGCAAGTGCTTCAATGGTATCAAGCAGTTTATCAGCGACTTCATCGGGCAGTTTATCCAATTGCTTTTGAGCAGACTTACGAATTTGAATTTGGTAGGGCATGTTGCTGTCTCTTTTGTCGTTGTTTACGATATTCTTCAAGAGAAATAGAAGGCTCTTCACGGCTTTTAACAGCATCGTAAAGTTTAATATCCTCCAATTCTTCTAATTTCTCAAGTAAATCAAGGTAGATTTTCATTGGCACAACTGCCGCTGATTTTTCTCCTTTGTCGTTTATTATAAATTGAACTGTAAGCATCTTCATTTTATATTTTTGACAAATTTAATCTTTTTTTAGAAATAGAAATAGTTGAAGCGGCAATTCTCAAAAAAAATTTGAGGCTTCGCTCTAACCCCTTTATGCCGTTCGCCTTTACCCTTTTACTACAATCTCAAAATCGCTGTCCTCAAAAAATCTCATTATCCGCAATCATTTTCTTCAAAAGTCGAGGTACTTTGAAGCGTTGACCGTGCAATTTTTCATAAATCGCACATTTCGCGACAAAAGCCGCCGCGTCATAATCATTGATGTATTGAAACACACCACCCCTTACCGACGGAAAACCCCAGCCTTGAACACTGCCAAAATTACCCTCCGCCACGGTCGTAATCACGCCTTCGTGCAAACACCAAAGGGATTCTAAAATCTGAGCAAATAAGAGCCGTTCGGTCAATTCGGCGGCATTATACTGAGGGGTCGTCACATCGTCGTTCAAACCTTGCCAAAGTTTTCGGTTGCCTTCACGGTC
>JAYTMI010000327.1:0-2514 GCA_043728625.1 Saprospiraceae bacterium
ACCCTGTAAGGTTTTAAGACTAACAATAAAATACCACTTGCAAAATGCCCTAAACTGCCTTGTAATGCCAGTCCAACTGTAAAAGCCAATGCCCCCAAAATGGCAATAAGGGAGGAAACTTCAAAACCAAAAATACCAGCAACAATTATAAAGAGTACAATACGCATACTAATGTCCACCATAGAGGCGAAAAAAGGGCGGATGGTCGCGTCAATATTCCGTGCCGAAAGGCTTCGATTGGTCAGAACATTCAATTTATTGATAAGTCGAATTCCAACCCAGAAAATGATGATGGCGATAAAGACTTTCGGGACAAAAACAATAGCCCAGTCCATAGCCATTTGAAGGTAGCGTTGTAGGTTATCCATAATGTAGTTTGCTCAGTTGTAAAATAATGATGCAATTTTACACCAAATTCGTAGAATCGTTATTTTTTTATTCCTTTTTGTCAAGACTATTTTTCTTTATTTTTCTTATCAATTCAAGTATGAGTACCCCCTCAGTATTTTTATTAATTTTGCACCCAAAATAAGCGAAATGGATTGACGAAATGATACCATCAAGCAAAATAACAATTAGATTTAATGAAATTACAAGTAATTTACGAAGACAATCACCTCATTGCAGTCAATAAACCAGCAGGTGTTCTTGTACAAGGCGACGAAACTGGTGACCGCCCGTTGGATGATATGGTGAAAGAATACATCAAAATTCGCTATGATAAACCCGGTGATGTCTTTTTAGGCGTTTGTCATCGCATTGATAGACCTGTTTCAGGTGCGGTCATTTTTGCCCGAACGAGCAAAGCCCTTGAGCGGGTCAATAAACTTTTTGCTGAACGCGAAGTGCTTAAAACTTATTGGGCAATCGTCAACGAACGACCCGATCCTTTGAGCGGTAAATTGGTTCACTTTCTCGATAAAGATAAAGACCGCAACATCACGAAGGTACTCGACGGACCCAGTCGTCGTCACCCAGGTGCCAAAGAAGCTGAATTGACCTATGAACTCATAGCGAGTTTGGGCAATCAACACCTACTCGAAGTAAATCCGACAACAGGCAGGTCACATCAAATCCGTGCGCAATTGGCGACAATAGGCTGCAAAATCAGGGGCGATGTCAAATATGGTGCGCCCAAAGCCAATCCAGATGGCTCTATTTGCTTGCATTGTCGTTCAATGCGGTTCATTCATCCAGTAACAAAAGTTGAAATTGACATCGAAGCAGATATCCCAAATACACCCATTTGGAAAATGTTTTCTCAATTTATGAGCTAAAATCTAATGGATAATGGAATAGTGGATAATTTAGCTCCCTATTTCAAAATTATCCACTATCCATTATCCATTTTTTTTGCAAATTATACTGATTAGATGACATACTTTTCTGTTAAAGCAACTCTATTGACTTTGATGATTTCTACGAATATACGCGCGCAAAGCATCCAAACGACTTCACTCAATAGTGGTTGGTCATTTAAATCGGCTCTTGAATTGTCTCCGTCCACAGATGATTTAGGGCGTAATATCAAAAGCGAAGGATATAACACGCAGTTGCCGAATACAGTCCTCAATGCGCTGTTTGAAAATGGGGCAATTGAAGACCCATTTGTGCGCAACAATGAAGCTCGTTTGCAATGGTTGGAAAAAAGTGATTGGATTTTTCAAAAGAGATTTGATGCTACCCCCGAAATGTTGATATCGAGACATGTTGAATTGATACTCAACGGTTTAGATACTTATGCAGATGTCTATTTGAACGATGCATTGGTCATTAGGGGGAATAATATGTTTCGGATTTGGAAAACAGATGTGCGTAATTTTTTACGCCCAAAGGATAATGTTTTTAAAATCTACTTTACTTCACCAATTTCCAAGGAAAAAACGGCTGCCAATAATGCTTACACTGACTTGCCTGCGATTCCTGAAAATACGAGGGTCTATACTCGTAAAGCGGGTTTTCACTATGGTTGGGATTGGGGTCCAAGGTTAGTGACCTGTGGTTTGCAATCGGCAGAGATAAAGACTTGGCAGGATGTCAAAATGACGGATGTTTTTTTGAAACAAATCAAATTGACAACGGATACGGCAATTATTGATGCCCAAGTCAGTATTGAATCAAGTTTGGATACGGCTGTGACTGTGGATGTACATTTTGGTGATACGCTTTATTCAAAAAAAGCAGCCTTAAAAGTGGGTACAAATACTGTCAACGTTGATGTCGTTGTGCCTTCTCCTAAACTTTGGTGGACGCATAATTTGGGGACACCTTATCTCTATGATGTAAAAATTGGTGTTTATACTGTCCGAAAGGACTCCTTCGGAGAGGGGGGGCAATCTGATGAAAAAGTGATGAAATATGGTTTGCGGACGCTTGAATTAGTCCAAGAAAAGGATGCGGTTGGCGAAAGTTTTTTCTTCAAACTCAACGGTGTGCCAGTTTTTGCCAAAGGCTCAAACATGATTCCACTCAATTTTTTTGAGGAAAGGGTTAAAAAAGAAGATATTTCAAAGA
>JAYTMI010000328.1:0-2048 GCA_043728625.1 Saprospiraceae bacterium
TCTGATGGTTAAAAAAAACTTAAACATTTGACTTTCAACATCAAAACTCACCCTTTTGACGTTTAAAGGACATTATTTCACAGTCAAAAAAATCATGACAAACAATGAAGAAATCAATTCTACTCTTTGCTGCTTTACTTTCCGTACAATGTACGTTTGCCCAATTTGGCAATATTCTTAAAAAAGCAGAAGAAAAAGTCAATAATACGCTCAAAAGTGGCGGTGCTAATTTGTCGCAAGATGAAGTTGGCAAAGGTTTGAAAGAAGCCTTGAACATTGGTATCGGGGAAGCGACCAATTTTTTATCTGCCAAGGACGGCTATTTCAAAAGCCCTTATAAAATTTTGATGCCAGAAGAAGCGCAGAATGTCGTTAATAAACTGAAAGTTATTCCAGGGTTTGCAAATATCGAAGCTGATTTGACAGAACGCATGAATCGGGCGGCAGAAGATGCGGCGCAAAAAGCAAAACCGATTTTTATTGCAGCCATCAAAAACATGACTTTTACAGATGCCTTGAATATTCTGTCTGGCAAACCCGATGCCGCAACACGTTATTTGCAAAAAACGACGAGTGATGCCTTAATTGCTGAATTCAAGCCTATTATTCAAGCGTCTTTGGATAAAGTCAATGCTCGAACCTATTGGCGTGAAGCAACAACCGCATACAATAAAATACCTTTTACGACCAAAACCAATACAGAACTGGACGACCATGTGACAAAAATGGCATTGGCTGGTATGTTCAGTTTGGTTGAAGAAAAGGAAAAAGGTATTCGTTCAAATATCAATTTGCGTACAAGTGACCTTTTGAAAAAGGTGTTTGCACAACAAGATAAAAAATAAAAATAAAGCTAATTTAAGGGCAGAAAAAAACAAGAGGCAGGTGTTGTCTCTTGTTTTTTTGTTTAAAAAGCATCATTTGACTGCCTCTACCTTTTTTGAAATAACAACTTTTTACCATTGTTTCCAGTAATCAACATAGCCCCGTTTTCTATGTAATATTTGCCCAAATTTGCTGTTTGTGTTTGACCATTTTCAATAGCCATGATAAAAATATGTTGATTTTGAACGTACCAACTGACATTTGGTAAGGGCATAGGATGACCTTTATCAGATGAGTTTCCATAATAATTGCCACCACTTATACTCACAGAACCACCACCATCGGACAAAGAGCCATCTTCAAAAAAAACAAGACTTTGAGTGGATGAACTTCCGAAAAAATCGGTACCAGAACCAGAGTTATATTGTTGCTCATTGACCCATTTCCCTACTAAATTGGCATCAATTTTACCGCCTGAAGGCATTTTAGGCTTGTTATACTGAGGGGTCTGTTCAGCCACTTTTGTCGAAGCCGAAGCCACTCCTTGCTTTGTAAAATCTACTTGCATATCATGTTTTTGACCTGAAATTTCGATGGTCAAATTCATCGAAAGGCGATTGTCTTTGATAGTTCCATTGAGTTGAAAAGTGAGGTTTAATGCTTTTTCAACGGCTGTCCCTGCCATTTTTGAGCCATTTGAAGTGCCATTTACTTCATAAACCTGTTGGCTATCGGTCATTTTTCCAATGAGCATATTATTGGATGACACCTGCAACATAAGTGTAATATTATCACCATTAAGTACGCCTGTGAATGTGCCAATAAATGGGTTTTGAGCTAAATTTTTCGAGCAAAAAGCAGACGTAAGGAGGACTAAAATTATTGATTTCATATTTTTTCCCTTGTTTTTAATGTGATTTTGAACAAAAATATAGAAATGAAAGAAATTGGTCAAGAAATTGATTATATAATTTGTCCAAAATGAAAATGAATATAAATCCTATCAGTGAAAACAGTTAAAGCATAATTTTTAATATAAACTTTTACGAACTACTAAAATTCTTAACGATGTCTAAAAACATACTATCTGTAATCGCATTTATGGTACTATTTCAGTCCTTACAAGCTCAAGATGTCTCTTTTCGTTTGAATAACTACAAGTTAAGCACTAAAATTAAGCTGGAAAATGTTATTCATGGAGCTGAAATTGGTTATGTTCAACA
>JAYTMI010000329.1:0-3558 GCA_043728625.1 Saprospiraceae bacterium
ACAACGGCGATGCAATTAGCGATTGACGCTTTCGGTCCGATTGCGGACAACGCAGGTGGTATCGCTGAAATGTCTGAATTGCCTAAAGAAGTGCGTGAGCGTACAGATATATTAGACACTGTCGGTAACACAACCGCCGCGATTGGTAAAGGTTTTGCGATTGCATCAGCCGCTTTGACCGCTTTGGCGTTGTTTGCGGCTTATGTCAAGTTATCCGATATCGATGGTATCAATATCTTCAAGGCAAACGTTTTGGCGGCTCTTTTCTTGGGCGGTATGATTCCCGTTGTGTTCTCTGCTTTTGCGATGAATGCGGTCGGTCGTGCAGCTATGGATATGGTCAACGAAGTCCGTCGTCAATTCCGCGAAATTCCAGGTATTTTGGAAGGTACAGGCAAGCCTGAATATGCAAAATGCGTGGACATTTCTACAAAAGCAGCTCTTCGTGAAATGATGATGCCGGGTGCGATTACGATTATCACGCCCCTACTCGTTGGTTTCATCATGGGACCTGAAGCATTGGGTGGTTATATGGCAGGCGTAACGGTTTCGGGCGTTATGTGGGCTATTTTCCAATCAAATGCAGGTGGTGCTTGGGACAATGCGAAAAAAGCATTCGAAAAAGGTGTTGAAATTGACGGTCAAATGTACTACAAAGGTTCTGAACCACACAAAGCAGCCGTTACAGGTGACACCGTGGGTGACCCTTTCAAAGATACATCAGGTCCTTCAATGAACATCTTGATCAAGTTGTCTTGTTTGATTGGTTTAGCGATTGCCCCAATTATCGGTCAATTACATAAAAAAGATGCCCCAACAGGCATTGGCGAACAACGCAATGAGCAAAAAGTTATAGAGCAACCTAAGCAAGAAGCGACAACTTATCACTTGGATAAGAAGTAAGTTTTTGGGTTAAAAAGCTAAAAATACTGAGGGGGGTATTTCGATGATGTCGAAATGCCCCTTTTGGGGCTTAACAGAATGATAACATAAAAAAAGACATGAATCATCCCGAATTTTGTTGTTGCAAAATTCGAGATGACTCATGTCTTTTTTTATTACTTTCAGGTTCAACCAAGTGAATTATCTCAGTATTCGACCTTAGCTTTTTGCTCTTAATCTTGTGAAATTAGACTTTACGGCTCAAAACTTCATCAATCAAGCCATAAGCCTTTGCTTCTTCGCCACTCATCCAGTTGTCACGTTCGCAATCTTTTTCAATTGTTTCGTAATTCTGACCTGTGTGCGCAACGAGTACATCATAAAGGCTTTTTTGCATTCTTTTAATCAATTTATAATTGATTTCAATATCTGTCACCTGTCCGCGAGTGCCACCGAGTGGTTGGTGAATCATGATATGGCTGTGTGTCAAGCAAGAGCGTTTGCCTTTTTCACCTGCCGCTAACAGGACAGCACCCATTGAAGCCGCCAAACCTGTACAAATCGTCGCAACATCAGGCGCAACATATTGCATGGTGTCATAAATGCCCAAACCGTCAATAACTGAACCACCAGGCGAGTTAATGAACATTTGCACATCGCGTTTAGGGTCTGTACTTTCCAAGAAAAGCAATTGCGCTTGAATCACATTCGCTACATAATCGTCCACGGGAACACCCATGAAGATAATTCTGTCCATCATCAAACGGCTGAAAACGTCCATTTGAGCGACGTTTAGTTGACGCTCTTCGATGACGGCAGGGGTAAATGCTGTAACATCAGGCACACCAATCATACCTCTTTGCGCATATTTGTCGAGGTGCATCGAACTCATGCCCAAATGCTTGACAGCGTATTTCTTAAATTCATCTTTAGGAATCATTGTCTATTCTTTTTTAAATGTGTTTTTGAAAAATGGATTTTTTTAGTTGGGTAGGCTTTGGTTTCTTTTAAATATAAAACTATTCCAGTTGACGAATCAGCATGGAAAAAATTGTAAAAAACACTAAAAATACTGAGGGGTCACTATTGCCCGTTCTGATTTTTAATCTTGTAACAAAGTAACAAAATTAAAAACCAAAAGTTTGAAATAAAGACCCCTCCTATTTTTTTAGACTTCTTCCGCCTCGACTTCTTCAACTGCTACTGTTTCAATCGCATCCGTTGCTTCGTCTTCCTTGATTTCGCCACGTGCTTTTGCTGCTTCGTATTGTGCTGCTGCCATGATAGAGTTGAATTCTTCTTCTCCAATAGGTTTGTCAACAATAGCAACACGAGCTTTCATCGCTTCGAAAGTCTTTTCTGTCAAAACCTCTTCGTAAAGGTCTGACATTTGTTTTTCATCTTGAAAAGCACGTTCTACAAGGCTCTCAATCAATTCATCGGCACTTGCACCGCCGCCTAATTGACCACCTAAATAGCCACGGATGCGGTTGCGATAAAACGCTTTCAAGTCTTCGTCGGAAACAGTTACGTTTGAAGATTTAGCGATTTTTGAGCGAATGAGTGTCCAACGTAGGTTTTGAGCAAAGCCTTCGAAGCCTTGTTCAACTGTGTCTTCTGTATTTTTTTCGTTTTGAGTTCTAAGCCAACGCTTCAAAAATGCACTTGGCAAATCCAAAGGGTTAGCTGCAATCAGTCCATCTTGTATGTCGCGGAGCATCAGCGCGTCGGCTTGTCCGTTAAAATTCATACTTAAACCGCGACGAATTACATCACGCATTTCTGTCTCACTTGTCACAACGCCTTCACCAAAGTTTTTGTCAAAAAAGGCTTGGTCAAGAGCCGCAGGTGTTTGACGTTTGACAAATTTGATTTTTACATCAAAGTTTTCATTGACTTCACGCTCGTCTGAATCCTCTAATCCTAAGAAATATTTGCGAACATACTGAGGGGTCGTTTCTTTTTCTAATTGAAAAATATTGACGGTCAAGCTGTCACCACGTTTTTGAGTCATGAAAACTTCTTTCATTTCTTCTGTCAACCAGTTCACAGAAAGCAAAAGGTCTTCTTTTTCTAATGTGCCGCCTTGCTCTTTGACGTGCAAGGTAATCATATCGTTGGCTTCGATTTGCGTGTCTATTTCGCTTTCCTCGCTACTGCGTTTGCGCATGTTTTCGATTTCAGCATCAATTTTATCTTCACCAACGTTGACTAAATAACGTTCGTAAGACACACTATCTAAACCTTGAACCTCAAAATCAGGTACTATACCAATATCGAAAGTAAAAGAGATGTCTTGTGGATTTTTAGGGTCAAAACCTGTGTCCGCTTGTGTTTCAGACATAACTGGTTGACCAAAAATATCAGGTTTGTTTTCTTGAAGATAATCGCTCAATTTTTGGCTCATCATCTCCTGTATCGTTTCAACGATAAAAGAATCGCCATACATTCTTTTCACAAGCGATGTCGGCGTTTTTCCTGGACGGAAACCCGGTCTTTGCATCTTTTGTGAATAACGTTTGATTTCTTTATTGACTTTCGTAAGATATTCGTCTTTGGTAAGATTGACCGTTAGTACGGCATTGAGCGCATCAATATCAGTTCTGACAACGTTGGACATTTGTAGTATTAATATTAAAAATGAAAAATGAATATAGATACAGTGTTTCGATGAAT